>JAGOLH010000098.1 GCA_017994175.1 Bacteroidales bacterium
TGGCTATGACGAAAATATTTCTGAAAAATATCCTGTTCTCTATATTTTGCATGGTGGAGGTGAAGATGAGAGAGGCTGGGCAAATCAGGGAAAAGCAGATTTGATTCTGGATAATCTTATTGCTCAGGACAAAGCCATGCCAATGATTATTGTTATGCCCGATGGAAACATTGAGTCGATGGGGATATTTGGCGAAATAACATTAAAGATGTTTGAAGCGGAATTGAAAAATTGTATCATTCCGTTTGTTGAAAAAAATTACCGTGCCAAGACTGATTCCAGAAACCGTGCACTTGCAGGCTTATCAATGGGCGGCATACAGACCCTTTATGTTGGTGTTAATAATTCAAATATGTTTTCATATCTTGGCGTTTTCAGTAGTGGCTGGATACAACCCATGCAAAAGGATCTGGCAGACGCACAATATAATTTTATGGCAAAAAATGCTGATATGCTCAACAGCAATATCAAACTTTTCTGGATTTCAATGGGAGGGAAGGAGGATATAGCATATAATAATTGTCAGCTGATGCTTGCAAAATTTAATGAGATGAAAATCAAATATGTTTACAGCGAATATCCAGGAGGACATACCTGGCCCGTGTGGCGGAACAATTTGTATAACTTGGCACAATTGCTCTTTAAATGATTAAAGATATAAAACGATGAGTAATACAAAATTTTTTTATTGGATCCTATTTATATTGGCTATTTCTAATAATACCTTAAAAGCGGAAATAGTTACGATTAAAAGTCCAAATCAGAAAATTACTGTTTCTTTTTGGTGCACTCCTGCTGGAGAGCCGGTGTATTCTGTTTCCCTTTCGGGGTCAATTGTTTTGAAACAATCACAATTGGGAATTATTCGAAGCGATGAAGATTTTTCGAAAATGCTTTCCATTGATTCTGTATCGAACGAAAGTGTTGTTTCTGATGAATATACTCTATTATATGGCAAGCGATTAAAATGTCACTACCTGTGTCATAAGCGCATTTTTTATTTAAAAAATGCCCACTCAAAACCCATGGAAATCATTTTTCAGGTTTCGGATGATGGGGTGGCATTTCGCTACCATTTTCCAGAAAAAAAGGACACATTTGTAAAAATATTTAAGGAATTGAGTTCTTTTCACTTCGAACTTTCCACCAAAGCATTTCTTCAACCATGTCCAGATGCCCGAACCGGCTGGTGCTTTACACAACCATCTTACGAAGAATATTATCAGTTAGAGTTACCGGTAGGAACTGCAGCACCTTATCAGGCAGGCTGGGTTATGCCTGCACTTTTTAAATACGAAAATTTCTGGATTAGCATTACAGAAACTGCAGTAGATACCAATTATTGTGGATCGCGTTTAAGTCAATTTTCACCGGATGGAGAATATGTTATTCAATTTCCTCAACCCCAGGAATGCTGTGGTAACGAACCTTACCTCCCCGAATCGATTCTACCGTGGTACACCCCTTGGCGTATAATAGCCATTAGCGATAATCTTGCCGGAATTGTCGAATCTACTTTGGGTACCGATTTAGCCATCCCTGCTCAATACGATGTTTCATCGTGGTTAAAACCTGGTATAGCTTCATGGAGCTGGGTCATACTAAAAGATAACGCTACGATTTTCGAAATTCAGAAAAAATACATTGACTTTGCGGCAGAGATGAAATGGCAGTATTGTTTAATAGATGCCTTATGGGATCAGCAAATTGGTTATGATAAAATAATTGAACTTGCTGATTACGCAAAAGCGAAAAATATAAAAATTCTTTTATGGTACAATTCAGCCGGCGATTGGAATACAACCAATATAACACCACGCGACAAATTGCTTAAGAAAGAATCGAGAGCAGAAGAATTTCAAAGATTAAAAGAAATGGGTATTGGCGGAATAAAAGTGGACTTTTTTGGTGGTGATGGACAATCGATGATGAAGTATTATATAGGTATTTTAAACGATGCCGCAAAATACAATCTTGCTGTTGATTTTCATGGTTGCACCTATCCTCGAGGCTGGCAACGTACTTACCCTAACCTGGTTAGCATGGAGGCAATTCGGGGTGAAGAATATGTTACGTTTGGACAGTATTTTGCCGACAATCAACCATGGCACTGTACAGTGATTCCTTTTACAAGAAATCTTTTTGATCCGATGGATTTTACTCCGGTAAATTTTTCCGGTATTCCAAACATTCAACGCCAGACAACCAAAGGTTTTGAAATAGCCTTGTCTGTGCTTTTTACTTCAGGAATTCAACACATTGCCGAAACACCCGAAGGAATGGCTATTCAGGATGATTTTGTAAAGGAATATATGAGTACCATACCAACAAGCTGGGACGATATAAAATTTATTGACGGGTATCCCGGAAAATTTGTGATAATTGCAAGAAAGAAAGGAAATCAGTGGTACATAGCAGGAATAAATGGAGAAAAAAGCGCCCGGACTGTTACTTTGAATCTTTCGTTCTTACCTAAAAATTCGAAAGGTATAGTCATTAACGATACAAAAGATGGAAAGAATTTTGTAAAGGAGAATATTCTCTTATCGAAGCCAGTAAATATCACTCTACAACCCTACGGTGGGTTTGTAATAAAAACTCTATCAAAGTGATGATTAATAACCACTGAAAAACTAAATAAAAATATCTAAAGGTGTCTTTTATGAATATAACCCGAAATATCATTACGCTGATATGCACCACTTGGATTTTGTTAGCATTGCAAGGTTGCTCTAATACATATAATAGAATTGCCATGAATGCCGACAATAGAGATGTTATCGGCAGCAAAGAACCATATTTTACGCCTTCCACATCTGAGCCTAAAGTTCCAGACAATGACGGCTTTCTCCGGCGGTGGTTGCTACTTGAGCCAATTAATAAACCAAACCGAACAAATACAGTATTTACCGATAGCTATTTACGGGAAGCATTTTATACTGAGTATTTCCCGAATCAGTTTACTGTAATTTCCAAAGATGGCCACAAGGTAAAGGTTGGAGAACAAGAACTTACGTGGCATGCATTGGATGCTACGGGATTCAATGTCAAGCTTTTTCGTTTCGCCACAAAATTCAAAAAACAGACGTATGGCGTTTTATTCTGGGTAGTTACTGTTATTGATTGTCCGAGTGAAATGAAAAATGTTCGTATGGCTGTTGGTTCCAACTCTGCATCCATGTGGTGGCTCAATGGCGAAGAGGTTCTTCTTCTTACAGGCGACCGTCGAATGGTTATGGATGATTTCGTCTCTAAACGGCTAACTCTTAAAAAAGGACAAAACATTATTCGTGGCGCTGTGATAAATGGCCCTGGTATGAGTGATTTCTGTGTACGTTTTATTGATGAAAATGGCAAACCGATTAAAAATATATCAACAAGTTTCGAAAATATTAAAAATTAATTTATCCTTTTGTACTTGGAGGTTCTATGAAATTGAATATCAAATTACAAACGTTATTTATCATATTTATTCTGTGTAATACTTTTGCATTTTCTCAAGAAGGTGAACCCTATATTCATGATCCTTCCACCGTTATATTGTGTGATGGGAAATATTATACATTTGGAACAGGTGGTGGCGGATTGATTTCAGAAGATGGCTGGATTTGGCATGGTGGTGCTGTTCGTCCCGGTGGTGGTGTTGCTCCTGATGTCATAAAGATTGGAGATCGATACTATGTAACCTATGCAAAAGGCGGAGGTGGTTTGAGCGGTGGACATGCAAGTAATATTTATGTAATGTGGACTAAAACGCTTGATCCCCAATCTCCAGATTTTGGTTTTAAAGATGAGACTATTGTTGCCTCGTCCGATGGAGAGGAAGACTGTGATGCGATTGATCCAGCCTTTTTACTCGATCCTACTGATGGCAGACTTTGGCTTAGCTATGGAACTTATTTTGGCTTTATTAAATTAATTGAACTTGATCCCAAAACAGGAAAACGCATTGATGGTAATCAGCCTATAGATATTGCCATTGATTGTGAAGCAACAGCAATGATGTATCGGGATGGATGGTACTACCTACTTGGCACTCATGGCACCTGTTGCGATGGTCCCAACTCGACATACAATATTCGTGTAGGGCGTTCTCGAAAAGTAACCGGTCCATATGTAGATAATATGGGTATACCTATGCTTAGAGGCGGCGGCAAACTGGTAATAGCCGCCGATGAACGCTTTGTTGGTCCTGGCCATTTCGGTTTACTGGATTTGGGTAATGACGTACAAAAATTCTCATGCCATTTTGAAGCAGATTTAGAGAAAAGTGGTCGGAGTGTGCTTGCCATACGGCCTTTACGTTGGAAAGATGGATGGCCTGTTGCCGGTGAAAACATTAAAGAAGGGGTGTATAAAATTGAATCTGAAAGAAGTGGTTATGTGTTGGAATTATGTGTTGATTTTGTACGAATGCCACGCACTATGGGCTTTTCCCAACGGGAAACAAATGAGCCCGTAAAACCAGTGCCAGGCCAGCAACTTGCCGATGTAATTAAAGATTGGCCTTCTGGTGATATCGCTGTCCGCATGGGTGATAATATGGTACGACCACATCAGAAATGGACAATTACTCCCGTCGACAGCGTGGGTGGTTACCTCGGTTCACCCTACTTCAAGATTACCATTACCAGTACTAATCGAACACTTACCGCAACTGCTGAGCGTGAAGTGGTAACAGTACCCGAATTCACCGGAAAACCCGAACAACTCTGGCGTATTGACCAATTGATCGATGGTACATATCGCATAATGCCCAAAGAAGTTCCTAATTGTAAAGAACCCTTAGCTCTCATTGCTATAGGTGCAAGAAGTTTGACACTTGCTACATTCGATCCGAATAGCGACAATTCACGTTGGAACTTGAAAATGCAATCGAAATAAAGACAGGAACAACAATGGAACTTAATAAAATATTATTAACATTGGGAATATGTTTTATACTCTCTATCAAACTTTGTGTGTGTCAACAGGCAAATGTTAATCTTGATTACAATCCTCAGAAAAATACAGAAGGGCTTATTCCATTCAGCGCTCCTTTGAATTCACCGGATGTGCATGATGATCGAACAGTCACATTTCAGTTGAAAGCTCCAAAGGCTCAGGAAGTAAAATTGGCGGGAGTAGCCATTCTTACAGCATTGGGTAAAGGTAATGAACCCGTTCCGTTTACGAAAGGAGAAGATGGTATTTGGACGTTGACTGTAGGACCACTCAATCCAGATATATATGCATACCATTTTATTGTCGATGGAGTTCAAATAACCGATCCATCTAATACTTATGCGGCTTTTGCCGCAATGCCACCATATAGTGAAGTTATTGTACATGGAGACGGTCATGCTTATTACGATGCGAAAAATGTTCCTCATGGTACTATCACTCGCCATATTTACCATTCAGATGTTACTAAGGGAGAACGCGAACTCTATGTGTACACGCCACCGGGTTATAAGCCAACGAAAAAATATCCCGTTCTGTACCTCCTCGGTGGAAGCGGTGAACTGCCTTCGAACTGGATGTATAATGGAAGAGCCAATTTTATTATGGACAATTTATTGGCAGAAGGGAAAGCCGTTCCAATGATTATTGTCCTGCCTAATAATCAGGTAATTCATCGTAATCATCCTAAACACACTGAACTGACTTTTGATATTTTTGAAAAAGAACTTAGAAATCACGTTATTCCACTGGTCGATCAATATTATAGCACAATTAAAGAACCAAAAGAACGGGCATTAGCAGGCCTTTCGATGGGCGGTCGCCATAGTATGTTTATAGGTTTTCGTTCGCTCGATTTGTTTGCAAACTTTGGCATTCTCAGTGCCGGCGACGTAAATGCTGAGGAATCTTTAAGTCAATTTTTAAATGATCCGAAAACAAACGAAAAAGTTAATTATCTGTTTGTCGGGCAAGGTACAGAAGAAGCAAAAGGTTTCCTGGGACAACGTTGCGTTGACCTCCATGAAGCATTAACGAAACACAACATCAAACACGAATATTATGTTGGCGGAAACGGCGGGCACGATTGGGCTACGTGGCGTCATCTTCTTTATTATCGGTTCCTTCCTAACCTTTGGAGAAAATAAAATAATGATGTATAAAATATCTTTTTTACTGATTACAATACTGTTACTCTCCTGCAGTTGTGGTGAAAAGAAAATTTCGGGACAGGTTAAAGTAGAAAATGGAATCATTCAGGGAATAGTCGCTGACGATTTGATTATCTTCAAGGGTGTTCCCTTTGCAGAACCTCCCGTGGGAGATTTGCGTTGGAAAGCACCACAACTAGTAAAAAATTGGGAAGGCATAAAACAGGCCACCCAATTTGCTCCTGCTCCAATGCAGGTAGGAAATCCGGTCCCGGGAAAAAGCGAAGATTGTCTGTATTTGAATATTTGGACACCAGCTAAATCTACTAAAGAAAAATTACCTGTTATGGTTTGGATTTACGGTGGTGGCTTCAGTTTCGGCTCTACTTCCGATCCTGTCCACAATGGCGAGCATCTGGCACGTAAAGGAGTTGTTGTAGTCAGTATCGCATATCGTGTCGGTCAGTTAGGTTTTTTGGCTCATCCGGAGTTAAGCGCAGAAAATCCGAACAGAGTATCAGGTAACTATGGCTTGCTTGATCAAATTGCCGGATTGCAATGGGTCCAGAGAAATATTTCTGCATTTGGAGGTGATCCTGCTAATGTAACCATTTTTGGAGAATCGGCCGGTGCAATTTCTGTTAGCATGCTATGTGCTTCACCGTTAGCTAAAGGATTGTTTCGCAGAGCTATTTCGCAAAGTGGAGGTTCATTTGGACCAACGCGCCCGACCACCTATCCTGGTGAAAACATGAAAACACTTCGTCAGGCTGAGAAAGATGGTGAAAGCTATCTCGTTAAATGCAGAGTAAAAACCATTGCTGAGCTCCGAAAAATTGAGGCAGATAAACTACCTGCTAGTTGGGATTTGCCGGGAGCTTGGCCCATTGTCGATGGATATGTCATACCTGACGACCAATACAAGCTTTACGAAAGTGGTAACTATAACGATGTTGATGTTTTAATAGGTTACAATTCGGATGAAGGGTTAAGTTTCCCTGTCGGCAGTTCACCTAAGGATTTCATTGAAAATATAAAAAAACGTTTCGGGCCTTATGCTGATTCACTTTTGCAGGTTTATCCCGTCGGGAAGAATTTAATAAACCGCAGCGCACGCAATCTGATGCGTGATGCAGCTTTTGGATGGCATACATGGAGCTGGGCAAAGCTCCAGTCGAAAACCGGAAAGTCTAAAGTTTTCTTTTACTATTTTGATCAGCATCCGGAATACCCGAGTGATTCTCCTCAAGCAGATTATGGCACACCACATGGTGTTGATGTTGCTTATGTCTTTATGACACTCGATTCTACTCGCTCAAACGTATCAAAATCAGATATCGAGACATCGCAAATTATGGCAACCTATTGGACCAACTTTGCCAAGTATGGAGACCCAAATTGTAAAGAGCTTCCGGAATGGCCTCATTTTAGTAATACTAATCCAGCAGTGATGTACTTAAATAACACACCGTGTGCTGGAAATGTACCTGATTTGAAATCACTTGAAGTTTTAGATGCCTATTTTAGTTGGCGACGTACGCCCGAAGGTGAAAAATGGGCGAATTAATACATTATTTATAAACAAAAAAATGAATAAAAGAATATTTGTAAACGTTTTGGCACTTTGCTGTATCATAAATACAACAGTATATGCACAGTCATACAAAAAAACTGAATATGGTATTAAAGCAACAATAAACTCTGTTAATATTGAAATTCAATTTTTTAATGAATCTACTGTTAGAATATTGAAAGCGCCTGCAGGAAATATTTTTGATAAAAAAAGCCTTTCAGTGGTAGCAATTCCACAAAAAGTAAATTTAAGTGTGAAGCAGACAGGAAATATACTTTTGTTAAAAAGCAGAAACGTTCAGGTATTTGTAAATCTTAAAAATGGCAAAGTTTCTTTCCAGAATTCGAAAAACGAACTGTTGTTAACCGAGAAAGAAAATAGTACGGTGTTTATCCCTTTCAATGATGCTGGTGTCAATACTTACAGTATATCACAATCATTTCTTCTGGACACAGATGAAGCAATATATGGACTGGGGCAACAGCAGCAGGGTAAAATGATTCAACGCAATATTAAACTCCACATGATACAAGGGAATACCGATGATTACATTCCTTTTTTTCTGTCAGTAAAGGGATATGGTTTATTCTGGGATAATTACTCTCCCACAACCTTTATAGATAATCAAGAGGAAACGTCCTTCGATTCAGAAGTTGGGGATTGTATTGATTATTACTTTATGTGTGGTGCCAATGCCGATGGTGTGATTTCACAAATGCGTAATCTTACCGGGCAGGTACCGATGTTTCCTTTATGGACTTTTGGTTACTGGCAAAGTAAAGAAAGATATAAGAGTCAGGATGAAATTGTTGGCGTAGTTAAAAAATATCGTGAATTAAATGTGCCTATTGATGGTATTATTCAGGATTGGCAATACTGGGGAAA
>JAGOLH010000026.1 GCA_017994175.1 Bacteroidales bacterium
CCCAACAATACAGTCATCATGAGGCAAGCATATTCTTAAAAACCGGACTTCATAAGTTCTTACCTGATATTAACACTAATAAATATTGTTATTTAGATTCTGATATTGTTGCTGTATCTGAGGATTGTAACCAAATTTTTGAATATAATCCCGACCCTGTTTTATTTGTTAAAGATCATTGTAAGTTTTCGTATTTTAGTCCTGATGCAATGAACTGTAATTGCAAAAAAGTGCAATTAACCGAAAATGAAAAATTCTATGAAAAAATTAATTCAGTTTTTCCAAAACCAATTAATTTTGATAGTCAACAGAAGATAGAGGAGAAAGAGAACCTCGATAATCTTTTTAAGGAGCTTAAAAGCTATAAACTCAAGAATATTTTACCCTCTTTGAATTATCTCATTTCAAGGTATTTTCTTAGAACAAATAGAATTAGAATAGGACACTACGAATTTATAAGCGCCGAAAAGTGTTGGTATAACGATACAGGAGAAATAGTTGATTTCGATTTCCCTTATTACGAAAAAAAGCTTAAAAGAGATTTAGGGATTTATTATAAAGCAAATAATTGGTATGATACTGAAGGAAATATTCTAACTCCTAAGATGCCTTTTTGTAGTCATTTGTCTGAACATATTTCTAAGAAATATTGTATTTTAATTCCTGATAATTGGCAACATTGGAACGGAGGTGTCTTTATCTTTAATCATAAATCGATAGAATTTTTAGAATATTGGCACAAAATTACTCTCGAAGAATTTAATGACGAAAAAACTAAAACTCGTGATCAAGGTACATTGGCAGTGGCTGCATGGAAATTTGGATTACAAGATATGAAGACAATGCCTCTTAAGTTTAATTTTATTACAGAATATGCCAATCCCGAAATTAAATGGGACAGTACAAAAGGTTATACTTATAATAATTTTAGAAGCACATTCGAACCTGTTTTTTTACATATATATCACCATTGGGGGGATAGGGATTGGAGTATATGGCAATCGGTGCTGCACCTAGGCCGCAGCAAAGGTATACTCAGTTAATACCACTGTCGAAAACATCGTAAACAATTTCGGCAATTTCGCAGGCAGGCAAACGCAACAAAAGTGCTGTCGGTATTTCGTGAAGGCTTTCAGCAAACAACTTTACAACATACCCTGTTTGATAGGCTACAGGCATCAATGCAAATGCAGACTCTATATTATTTCGGAGCCGAGCCGATTCGGGTAACTGCAACGTATCGAAATAAGGATGCTTTGAAAGTGCTACCATCTCCTGCTGAAAACTATCGCTGCGGTTTTCTACTGCAGCTAGCAGTTTTTCCCTCCTTAGCGATTTCGACAAGTGCAACTTTGTATCAGAAACAAGACTTCTGAATTGCCATGCATTGTGTTTTTCCACATCGCCAACTTCCGGTAAACGATGGCTCGAAAAAATAGCAAGTGCCTTCTCGAGAGTTTCCGGTGGGGCCGACTGCAATGCATACTTGTAGGCTCCGAACACATGCAGGAAATTGAGGTAAATGCCTTTGCAGTTGCAGAAATCTAAAATTTCAGGTAACTCAGTGTAGTTTAACACCAACGGACAAACCGGGGCAGCCAGAGGAACATTTTTCCGGCGGGAATAATCGAGAAGCAATTCAAGATTGTTGAAAAAGGTTTCGAACCGCGAGTTCACCCTGATTTTTTCGTAGGTTACTTTTTGAACACTGTCGAGCGAAACATTAAACTGGAATCGTCCTTTTTCGAGCAATGCCAGCGTTTTACTGTTAATCACAGTGGCGTTGGTATTCACCGTAATCCTGCAATCCGGGTTTATTTGGATCAATTCTTCCCAGATGCGCTGGTATGTTACCGACAGAAATGGCTCCCCACCCGAAAATATCATTTCCTCAACAACAGGCAAAAAAGCCGACAATTGCCTGAGAACATCCGCTGCATCAGGAACCCTGGCTGCAATGCCATGTTTGCGGGCAATACCGGAGGAGTTCACCGTGTTGCACATAATGCATTCGAGGTTACAGGTGTTTTCGATATTCAGTTCTATGAGTTTCGGACCAACAACCGATTCACGCAGATGATCGAATTCCCTGATCTTCACACCTCTGAAGTCGCCGGCTTCAAGTTTTTCGCGACATAAGCGGCACGATGGTGGCAGACTGCGATCCTTCATCATACGCCGGTAATTGGCGAATACCTGTCCATGCCAAATTTCCTGTAACGTCTCGGTATGGTAATATGCCGCTCCGGTAACCCCATCCTTCTGCAAGGTATAACAGCAAGGACTTACCTGTGCATCGTAGCCGACCGACATGGCAACAAAAGGCGCATTGCACACAGCACCACTGCGGTTCCGGCAGGTGTTCAGTTTTTTTAAAACACCTTTCTCAATGTGTATGTTTTTATATATCATGTAGTTACAATTTTTTTGGACTCTTAAGTTCACCATTCTAAATGTAGCGAAATATTTCGCACACCTGTATGTTTGGCACCGAAACATTATCTGTTTAATAACTGTATTGAATGTACCACTAAAAAACACATTGCAGCGCACGGTTCTTTAAAACAATTGCTACATTTGTAAAAGCGTGTTTTATAAAAGAGTTTATGCACAGGTTTGTATATGCCGTTTGCGGAGAAAGGTACTACATCGAAACACTGAATGTCAGCCTTGCGTTTCTAAGGAAGTTCAGCAAATACCCTATCTGGATTATTACCGACTCTTCTCGAAATGAAATACCCATTAAACACGACAACATTATCGATATCAGAACTCCGGTTGAATATGACAGCCATCAGGCAAGCATCTTTTTAAAGACGGGCTTATCTATCTTTCTTCCGAAAGCCGTAAGCGGTATCAGTTGCTATCTCGATTCCGACGTAATTGTTCTGGGGCCTGAATGCAACAACATATTTCATAATTATAATCCCCCGGTGAGCTTTGCACATGACCACTGCACATTTGGGGAGTTTAGTCCCCATGCATTCCATTGCAGTTGTGAGGAAGAATTCGTAGCCAGAGCTGTAACTTTCAGAAAAAAAATTAAAGAATATTTTCCCGATTTCAGCTTCACTTCGCAGCAAGCCAATGCCGACTTAAAAAAACTCAATGCGTTGTTCGGTGAGATGAAAAAGCATCCGTTTCGAAATTCACACACAATTATTAACTACCTGATTGCACGTTATATTTCCCCTGTTGAAAAAGTACAATTGGGCGGATTTGTGCTTAGAAAAAAAAATCGGTGCTGGTACAATGCCAACAACGAAATGATAAGTTTCGACAACCGTTATCATCGTAAAAAACTTTGGAAAAAACACCGAATATTTTTCAATAATGGCGATTGTTACGATGAAAATCATCGTTTACTCACTCCACGCACTGCTCATTGCACACATCTGTCGGAATACTTGAAAAAAGAATATGGTGTTGACATTCCAACAAACTGGAGGCACTGGAACGGAGGTGTTTTCCTGTTCGACTGCCGATCGGAAGAATTTATGAATTGCTGGCACAGTGCCGTTCAGCATGAGTTTAGCAACAGCCTTACGAAGACACGCGATCAATCGGCACTGGCCATGTGTGTATGGAAAAACCGCCTTGAACAACACCCGACCTTACCTGTAGCCTTTAATTTTATTACAGGCATAGGCTCCGGTAACATAAGGTGGAATGCTGACACAGGGTATTCAACACCCGATGCAAATCAAATTCCCGACATTCATTTTCTGCATGTATGTAACCGCTGGGGCGATGCCTCGTGGGATATCTGGCAATCGGTGTTATCGTTAGCAGCACGCGAAGGCATTGAAATGAACGGCGATGCAGGAGTGCCATACAGCAGCAAAAATTGATTTGAGCAATGAATCTGAGCCGCATATATAAATCATCTCCCGAAGTTTTACAAAAACTCATGATTTCTGTTACACGCCTGATGAACAGAATGCGCTACCCAATGCGTATAAAATCTGTTCCATCCGGATCTTCGTTGCCTGCCGAACAGATACACTGCTACAACAAACAGCGGCCCTATGGTCCCCGACCCTTTTTATGCTACGCACCTTTTACAAGTATGTTTTTTAGTCGCAACGGATTTATGTCGCCATGCTATGCCACTTACAACCACCTCTCCGACAAATGGCCGGAAACATCTATTAAGCAGGCATGGTTCAACGGTCAGTTTGAAGTGTTGCGATCCCGCATGAAACTGTATGATCTCGATTATGCATGCAGCTTTTGCAAGCCCTTGTTTTTATCGGGAAATTTCGGGAGTCTGCTGCCCTGCAAGTACGAACCCTATGGCATTGGACAACAACGATACCCTAAAATTATGGAGTTTGAACTGAGCAATCGTTGCAATCTGGAATGCATTATGTGCGACGGCAATCTGAGCTCATCCATTCGCAGGAACAGAGACCGGCTGCCTGCAGAGCCGGAGCATTATAATTCGGCTTTTGTCGAGGAACTTAAAGAGTTTATACCCCATCTGCTCATGGCGGAATTTACCGGTGGCGACCCTTTCCTTATACCCATATACTACGATATCTGGGAACAAATCAACACCCTGAATCCCCATTGCCAGATACTAATTACAACCAATGCCAATACCATGTCGCCGCGGATTGAAGAAATGCTCAGAACCTACAACAATCTTCACTTCAATATATCGTTCGACAGTACTAAACGTGAGCATTACGAGCAAATAAGGGTGCATGCCGATTATGATACTGTAATACAAAACATAGCTATCTTCGCAGGGTACTGCCATGAGCATAACACCACCTGCAATCTGCTTGTTTGCCCGATAACCCTGAACAGCCGCGATTTGTATGAATTGGTTGAGTTTGCCGATTCGCTTAATATTGGCATCTATTTTCACACCGTTGTAAAACCGCCTGAATTGTCGTTGAGAACCCAATCGAAGGAGTATCTGACCGATTTGATTGAATATCTCGGAAACTTTAATCCCCCGCGGAATACCCACTTACAACAGGTAAACGCCGACAATTACCAGAATCTTATATCCCTCTTGGTTTCGTGGCGCAATGCCAATGCACTACAAAGCAACGATGTGGTTCAGGAATGGAATACCTGGCTATCGAGTCGTTTCGACAAGGGCATACAGGAGCAAATTGTTGCAATACTTGGTGATTTTACCAACCATGAAAGTTATATCAAACTATTGATTGTATTAATGGAAATGGAGCCTGATGATCTCCGGAGAATTTTGATGAGTGAAACAGACGGTATGCTGCGAAACAGAATCGTTCAATTTCTCGATTCCGGGACAGGTGCAGGTTGACAAACGACTTCTCTGAAGTTTTACCGATACAGAGATAGCAACGAATGTGTATATTTGTAATTATTTAAAAGAATCGGGATGCGGGGAACGATTGGTTTAACACGGAAAGCTGCTGTACGCAGAATGCAATGGCTGAAGAACCGAATTGCTTTTTCGCTCCGAAAAGGCAATCATCCTTCGTATGCGGCGGCATTAATGGATTATCAGTTACAACGACGTACCGGCCCCGAAAAATTGTTGTGCCATGCACCATTGCGAAGTGTATATTTCGGTTTTCGGGGAGTGGTAGTGCCGTGTTGTTTCAACCGCGAAACAGTGTATGGTACCTATCCTTCAAACACTGTAGCCGAAATATTGAACAGCAACAAACGCAACAAATTACAGCAAATACTCGGCAACGCTGATTTCACGGCTGGCTGCATGCACTGCCTTGACCTCATTGAATCGGGCAACCTCGAAGGCGTTGAAGCAAATTTATACGACGGCCTGAAACGAAACAAAGGGGTTAACCCCGGCGAAATGATATTCGAGCTCAGCAATACCTGCAACCTTGAATGCGCAATGTGCGAAGCCCGGTTTTCATCGGCAATACAACACCGGCAACAAGGCGCAGTACAGGAAAAACCGGTATATGACAAGGCTTTCACCGAACAACTCAAGCCTTTTCTTAAAAACCTCGAAGTAGCCAAATTTCTTGGCGGAGAACCCTTTTTAATTAATCAGTACTACGACATCTGGGAGCATATTATCGCCACAAACCGAAAATGTACTATCAACCTTCAAACCAACGGAACCATTTACAACCAAAGAATCGAAAGTCTGCTGAAACGGGGAAGGTTTCAGATAGGAGTCTCCGTTGATTCACTTATAAAAGATCGCTTTGAGTCGATACGCAAAAATGCCGTTTTCGAAGAAGTTATGGCAAATCTCGACCGGTTTATTGCCCACACCCGCAGTAAAGGCAGTTTTCTGAACATTTCGGTTTGTCCGATGCAGCAAAACCGCGACGAAATTCCTCAACTGGTTGAATTCTGCAACAAGAAGGGAGTATTTGTGTATTTTAATACTGTGTACACCAAATCGTTCAACCTCAGAGAACTGGATTCTACCGAACTGTATGCATTAAAAGAGCTTTACAAAAGCTCTCCTATTACCGGAAAAGGATATGTTGCCCGACGCAACAAAAGAAGCTTTGGTTCGCTGACCCAACAGATAGAAGAATGGTACCGGAGAAAACTCGCTGAAGAAGATCGCTGTATTAAAAAGTACCCGTACAGTAAAACTGATTTTATTGCACTCTTTCATCAGAAAATTTTAGGTGGTAATCAGGAGTTATACTTAAAAGTGGATGGCTTACTCCAAACACTACCCGACTTAATTATGCTCAGCGATGCCCAACTCGAGCATTTTGGCAGTATACCTCCTGCAGATTTTACCGCAGTATTGTCGCAATGCAACGACACAGCTCTGATTGCATTGCTCGATAATTTTCTAAAAAAAGACAATTTCATGTACGAGAAAACAAGCGGTTGACTCCCTTGGCGTATCCCTTTTATTAAAGTTCTTGTGTAAGAATCTGAAAGTGCCCGTCATTGCGGAGCTGACCCGAGCGACAAAGCAATCTGTTCCCAACGGGCTATCAATAACAGTGTGTAGAATATTCTCAGTAATAACGCGACCAAAAACGGTGCGGAGTAAAAACATCGTTAATATAATCGCGGAATCTGATTTCATCACGTAAAAACTCTCCTGCTATTTCGGATTGTATTACGCTGCTATCGGCAAAGTGAGTAAGCAATTGCCTGATACCCTCAATTGTAACCGGAGTTATAGCTGTGCGATCTATTGTTTCCGTAATCATCGCCATTGCCTGATTGAATTGCAACCATCCGGGTGGAACCTGTTCAAAAAAATCCCAAAATACTTGATTAAGTTGGGGCATAAGTAACTCATACTCCTTTTCTATATCCCCGAAAGATTGCAATATTGCAGCATTCTTATCTCTGAAATATTTTACCTGTTCCTTCCATTCGTTAAACACCATGATGTTGTGGTGTTCGATGAATCGGTTCTTTGTTTTGCACCATTGCACTTCGCAATAATATCGGTAAATATCATCCAGCTCCGAAGGGTGAAATGACCATAATGCATATTCAGCTGGCTTTTCAACGTACGACAGATTAATAAAGTAATTGTTATCGTTACAAAACTGAATGATATCGGGAGTTTCCTGATAATTAAGCAGCATCGGGGTATGGCTGATGCAAATAGGTCCGGAACAAATTTTTTCGAATTTTCGGATATTCGTCATTACCTTTTCGAAATCAGATCCAACACGTATGCTCTCAAATTGGTCTTTTTTCAAAGAATCTAACGAAATGGTAAGATCGAAGCGGGTTGCTTTTATAATTTTTTCAATTCTTTCGTTGTACACAGTGCCATTGCTGACAGCCCGGAGTTGAATTTTGGGGTTTATTTCGATAATGGCTTCCCATATCGGATAGTACAACGAAATAAGAAATGGCTCTCCACCGTAAAAACTCATTTCTTTAACGTGAGGGATAAATTCTTTTAGCTGGTCAACAAAATCCATGTCGTATGGAGATGTAAACGGTTCCAGATTTTCGCGGTGTTGCCGTATTGATGATGAAACCCTACCCGTGCACATTACACACAGCAAATTACAGGTGTTGCCCAACTCCAGTTCTATAATTCCCGGATAAGAAGTTACAGTTTTACTCCCATACTTTTCGGCATGGATCGAGGGTAAGGAATGAAAGCGGTTGGCATCAATCTGTGCCCTGCAATAATCGCATCCCATCGATAAATCGTTGTGCAACAAATGTTCCCTGAGCTTGTTTGCCTTAGATCCAAACCATATTTCGGAAATGCTTTGATTGGGATATGTTCCCAATACATTATGGTGGGAGCGGCAACAGGCTATGGCATGCCCCGATGTATTGAAATACAAATTCATAAAAGGGTTGTAGCAGAAGTGCTTCTTTGCTCCAAAAAAACGTACTTTGTTGTATTGTATCATTTTTTCACGCGGAATAGCAGAAAAACCATTTCCCGATTTTGGGTAAGAAAGTACATGTGATTTCACACTATTATATTTCTCCCACAGCGGATATAAAAGGTTTACTAATCTTGTATTTTGGCGATTCATGGTTTTGTTTCAATTACCAAATGGAAATGTACCCTTTGTCAAATTGCGTCAAATGTACTTATTTTTTTATAAACACCGGTTGAATTAGAATTCAGGGAACAGGCATTGGTTCAGAAATAGTTAAATGCCAACCGGCTAAATTATTGAACATTTTATAAGCCTTTCAATTATTGCGTTTTTGTGGTTTTTCACATGTAATGTGCTGTAAAACTTGTCAGTTTAATGAGTTGTTTTTTAAGCTACACAGAATAAAATACCCCAAGTTATTTTCAAACAACGTATATTTGCAGTAGGCATACTGAATGTTTATAAGCGATATAAATAATTGCAGAATGAATTGGCAGGAATCAACGAAGGATAAAAGGCAGATTTATTAAAATTATGTACAAGTTCCCGAAGGAGAAAATACAGGAATATGCATCAATTCGCAATGTTCGGGCTACAACCCCCTTGTGCAAAGCTCCATTGTCGAATTTGTACTTCAGCCGTAACGGAGATGTTATCAGTTGCTGTTTCAACAGGGATTTTATACTTGGCACCTACCCGAATACGCCGCTTTGTGAATTGTGGCATGGGAAACAGCGAACATTTTTTGGGAAAACCGTGAAACAAAACGGGCTTGTCAAGGGTTGCGAGATGTGTATCCGTGAAATCGAAAACCGAAACTACCACGGTGTTATTGCAAAGCAGTACGACTTTATAAAACCCCAACGCCGCTATCCGTATATGCTTGAGTTTGAGCTCGACAATGTATGCAACCTCGAATGCATGATGTGCGAAGGTCAGTTCAGCAGTAGCATACGCATCAACAGAGAAAAGGAAGCGAAAATTTCAACCCCCTACGACAGCAATTTTTTGGAATATATTTCACCATTTCTGCGCAAAGCTCGTTTGTTGCGCTTTGGCGGTGGTGAACCATTTCTCATACCGTTGTACTTCGAAATGTGGGATATAATATTGCATGAAAATAAAAAAGCCAATATCTATGTTCAAACCAATGGAACAATCATGAACGACCGCATTCGGAAATGGCTTGCTTCGGGGCAGTTTACTCTGGGAGTTTCGCTCGACTCTCTGAATGCTGAACGCTTTGAAATGATCAGAAAGAATGCACGCCTTAGCGAGGTTTTGCATAACATCGACGAATTTATTTCGTTGATGCCTGTGCGCAAAAACATCAGTAATCTGGTGATTTCAGCCACCGCAACAAGATTAAACATAAACGACATGCCCACATTGCTCAGATACGCAAATAGTAACAACGCTCAAATTGTGTTCAATACCGTATGGTCGCCGGGCGAAATGGCGGTTTACAACCTCCCCGCAAACGATTTGCGCATTATAGCAGATGAATTGTCGGCAGAAGTTCTTCAGGAGCACACACTACTCATGAAGCATAATGCATCACTGTTCAGGGCATTTCTGCAACAGATGGAACAATGGCATTCTCTTGCCAAACTCCGCGAAGCAAAATTGAAAGAATATAATGCCTCCGATACTTCATCTCTTGAAAAGGAATTGCGCATTCGTCTTGAAAACGCCATGCAGCAAAACCAGGAAGGTATCGTTAAGATTGGATTGATTTTCGACAGGTTGCGGCAGCATATCCGTTACCGCGATTTTCTTATGGGTGTATTGCTGGAGGATACGGGCGACATAGTCAGATATTTGATAAACCACAACGAAGAGGAAATTATTGAAACTGTGGTTTCGAGGATTGAGGCAATTCCTTAGTACACATCAAGCGCTGTTACAGGGTTATGGTTCTAATTTAATGATATCCATAAGTGTGCCAAAGCTACCTGTACCCAGCGCTCACAGGTATTTCAACCAACGATTATGGCACTTCGGATGTTTTTTCTCTCATGGTGAAAACCATAACCGGCAAATCGGAATTTTTCCCTTTTAAACGCGAAGAGGCATCAGATGTCCAATAGCTTTGGTGAATGATGCCAATAACCTGAGCTCCTGCAGGCACTTTAGCCGCTTCAGAAATAAAAATCACATTGGCGGTTTCAGCTGCAACAGGCGCAATACGAATAACCCTATTGGAAAAGTATGATAAATAAAACACCGTAGTATAATTAACTTTTTCGCTACCCTTAAGCACACAAACCGGTTTTTCGCTGTTATTAGCAACAACTGCGCGACATTCCTCCCGGGTGGGATAGCCAAAATAGTCAGCATATAAAGTATGTACCGGAAATAAGAGCTTTATAAGTACCATTATCAGAGCCATCGACAGTACAATATGCAGCCGGTAACGGTTCAGGAGCAACAGTGTCAAAAGAAGCAGCAACACATACATTGCATATTCTATATGGCTGAATTGGCGTAATACCAGCCATCCTACCAAAAACAGCACCATCCATGCTGTTACAGCCATTTTTTCCTTTATGCTCATGTTGCCGTTTACAATCAATGAGTTCAGTAATATATCGATAACAAGAGGAACAAATATCATACAGTAATAGGGTAAATAATACGGGCTTATGGCAAAGGTAAGGCTTCCGGTAATTACAACAAACAATAAGTAACCTTGCTCCCGGTTTCGAAGAATAAGAGAAATATTCCTGCGGAGGAGCAACACAGGAGCCAGTAATGCCATAGGAAAAAAGGCAATCATGTTTTGCGACGGGAAAGCGATGAAATGTTTTACAATTTCGGTAAGACGGTAATCAGCTACAATTTGTGTTTCGTAAAACAACCGTGCTATATACCTGCCACCATCCGCCGTTTGTGAGTATATTATGTAATATAACCCGGGAATACAAATTAAAGTGAGCAATCCAACGAGATGTTGTTTACTGAAAAGCATTTTCAGGTTTCTCGTAAAGGCTAATGCACCGAAAAGCGATACTCCCTGATACCATAAAGCCGGAAAGCCCTTGGTCATAAATGCCAGTGATGTTAACAAATAGCCTGTTATAAATAATTGATAAAATTTGCGTTTATCAGCAAAACGGTAATTCAGATAAAACAAAGGAATAATAAGCAGCGAAAACAAGGCATCCAGGTTCAGAAGTAACGACAGATCCATAATCACATGATACGAAGCCATAAACAGCAAGGCAACAGAGGCTGCATACCAGCCACCCCGCTGCCGCCTGAGCAATACAAAAACCAATACACCGGAAAGCAGGAGAAAAGTAGCCGACACCGCCCGGGTGGCAAATTCAACATTATCGCAGCCCATTACCGGCAACAGAAACCAGTTGAATAGCGGAGGCTTGTTGTAATATGCATCGCCATTCAGGGTTGGTGCAATGTAGCTATTCTGCAATTTCATTTCGAGGCTTACCAGTGCCCGTTTCCTCTCTTCGGAGCTTTGTGAGAATGGATACTTTCCCAGTCGCAGGTAAGTAGCAGGCAATAACAGAATACATGCGGCAACAATAACAAATTTCCGAAACATATCGAATTTTGGTTGCGACAATTCAGGCCTTCGTTGCACTTTACCTGCTTTAACTAACCACCTGAAAACACGGTGTTTCATTAAAACCCTGAATCTGCGTACCAACAATATTCCAATCGCAATAGCCAGTAGCACCAATCCCCACAGAAAGATATACGCTTTTAAAACCGGGGTCGCTTCCATCAGAAAAGAGAACACTGCCATTGCTCGATTGTTGCCGTTTTCGGTACCCGAAACGTACACAGGGAGACCCGAATTATCGGTCAGTGTGCCGTTTACATCATTTCTATGAAAGCTTACAGAGACTCCGTTTTCATCAGCAATAAATACATTTCGTATGGGCCTGTCAGGGGTAATCAGGGTATCGCCGGCAGCCTGAATACACGCTATTTTTCCACCCACAGGGGTTATTAGGGTAACGCTGTGCATTTTTTCGGAGAAAATCATGAAACCACCTGTATAACCGGTATTAAAGTAGTAGAAACCATAAGCCGCAATAAGCAACCCATGGAAAGCTATTATAAGGATCAGGGCTATTTTAAGCAACTTCGGCATATTCAATCAACGGGACATTGTAGTTTCTGAATAACGAATACAAACTTTAAAATTAACATTAAATTTTTGCATTTAAATAAATTTTCCCTACTCTGCTGTCCTGATTTTGGTAGCAAACGATAAAAAAATCACAAATGAACATGAATCGGGTGTTGATAAATGCACATTTTGGCATATTTGGAAAGAATCTGCACATGCTAAAAGATTAAAAGTGTTTTTTCGTGCTGCAAAATTTACAATCAAATGGGGCAGCATTGAATTATACTAAATAAGTTATTAATTTTACGAAGCATGAAGCGGTAATTGCAAAAACAAATTGAAGATGAAACTTCCGGAAAAGAATTTTACCTGGTTGACACTCTTATTTATCGTAAACCTTTTGGTAGCAGGCGGATTATACATCTATCATTTGCGCGTAAACTTCAACAGCGAAATCAAACTGTACTCACATGAGCTGCGCGAATTACGGGTTACAACCCCTGCTGGAGGCAATTATACAATACAGGTGCCCGCCAGTGATACGGTGGTATTATATGCGCGGCCAATACATTCGTTTGCATGGTTACACAACGGTAGCAAAGTAATATGGGGCGACCCTCAACAATCGGAAGAGTTTGAGAGTCTTACAGGCATTAGTGTACAAATAGCAAATCCTGACAAACCTTCCCTCGGAATGACCATCCGGTTTTTTACCATCCTTCGCATGCATTGGCCTGTTATAATGCTGAATATTGTATTGTTGATGGTATGGCTTACTAGAAAGAGGTCGGCTGTTAAAGCTTTTTGCAGACGTATAAAAATCCGCCTTTTCAGAACAGCGATACGACACAAACCAATTGGCAACGCAGGTGTTCCCCCTCATTCCCGTTTTGGGATAGTCTTACTATTATTGGCTCTGTACTATGTTGTCAGCCTTTTTGCTTTTGGCAACCGCACTGAAATCGACCAAATCAGTACGGAAAGAATCAGAATGCTTGTATCGCTCGAGATGAACGTATCAGGCAATTATTTCACTCCTACAATAAATGGGAAGCCTTACTACAATAAACCCCCGCTATTCAACCAGTTGCTTATTCCTGTCGTTGACGATGAAAGCGATCCTGAATATAAAGCTAGGTTGATAACTACATTTTCGATACTGGTACTGGGATTTATCGTTTTTCTTATTGCGCGAAAAAACCTTAACAAGGAACACTCGCTGCTTGCCACACTCTTGTTTCTCTCTTCTTTCGCAATGTGTATCGGCTACCCCGACTGGGTAGGGCTCGATCCCTTATTCAGTGCATTTGTGCTCGCAGGGGTCTTTAGCAATTATCATTTTGCGGCGAAAAGGCAGTATGTAAGCATGTACACAATTGGATATTTGTTCACCGTGGCTGCATTTCTCACCAAAGGACTGCCTGCCTTGTGGTTTCAACTGGCATCGCTGTTTTTTGCCCTAATGGTTTTTGGGAAACTGAAAGTCCTGTTTTCGTGGAAACATGGAGTCGGTATTGCAGTGTTTCTTTTACTTACAGGGTCGTATTTCGCAATGAGTTATCCATTGCCTGAGTTATTCACGTATTTCAGACAACTGTTTATCGGAGAGCCTGAATTACAGCTTAACGTAAGTATGCTCAACAGGGTAAGCAATATGCTTAGTTTCGCAGGTAAAGCCATGCTTGCCTATGCTCCGGTTATGCTACTTTTCCCGGCTGTATTTCTTAAACCGGGCTATTACAGTATCCTGAAAAGCCCGTTCCAAACTTACCTGTTTATGATGATTGTGTCGATTTGCGTTGTTTTTATTCCCGGAAATTTCCAGCCACACTACATACTCTGCGCTGTCCCACTTGCAGCTATAATGCTGACGGGAAATTTGTCCATGATTAACGCAATGAATATGAGGCAGCGCGGGTTCGTTACCCTGTTTTTTTGCGTGGCAGTTGCTCTTGAGGTATTTCTGCATCAGTTTGCGTACGATTATTTCTCAATTTCTTACAAACTCTACGCAGTATCAGCCATTGCAGTAACATTGTGCGTGGCTTTATCCGTTTTCTTTGTTAAAAAAATCCGTACTCTACTCGTATGCTTCATATTTACTACCATAACATTGCGTGTAATCGTGGTGGGCTGCATACCCGGAAACGTTTTCAAAAAAGACACCTACCCTGTTAAGGAAAAAGCAAAAGAAATTGTGGAGCACACCAAAGGGAAATCATTATTTATATACCCCGAAAACACTGAGATTAACCATGCAACGCTGTACTATCTGACGTATTTTTATGGTAAAATAATTTACAAAACCAATGATTTGTGCCGTAAAAATGCATTCTTTCTTTCACCGTCATCCGACATTCCGGAAGGGTTCACAATAATCGACAGTATCAGTCAGCGGCAACAAATACGCCCTGGCGAAGCCGATAGTGTGTTTGTATGCAACAATAAACTATACCTGCATACAGTAGAATTAGAAAAATAACAATTGGCAATCAGGAAAAGAACATGGTGTCCAGCCATCAAAAAAAATACCTGACATGGATTAAATTTTGTTTATCACCTTTTATAGCAGATTAATAAATCTCACATCATTTATCATCTGAAGTTAAAAGTCAAGAACATACAATCAATACAATTCTTTTGTATATTTACATCAAATTGCTTGTGTAAACATACTACAATGGAAGCCAACGAATCGGTGGACGTATCGGTAATTGTGCCGGTTTACAATGAACAGGGGAATCTGAAGGAATTATTTAACCGGCTTCAGATGAGTTTGTTGTCAATCGATAAAACTTCCGAGATTGTTTTTGTTGATGACGGAAGCACTGATGACTCGTTTAAGGTATTGCAGTCGCTCGAAACCACCCAAATTTGTGCAAAACTTATTCGTTTCCGTCGCAATTTTGGTCAGACAGCAGCCATGGCCGCCGGCCTGGCTCACTCCAAGGGGAAGATTGTAGTTTTTATTGATGCCGATCTGCAGAACGATCCGTACGATATCCCGGCACTTCTCAGCAAGCTGGATGAGGGGTACGATGTAGTGAGCGGTTGGAGGCAATCGCGAAAAGACACTTTGTTGTTCAAAAAAATTCCTTCGCGTATTGCCAATGCAATGATACGCAAAACTAGTAAGGTAAATATTCACGATCTGGGCTGTTCGTTGAAAGCCTACCGCAGGGAAATAATTGAAGAAATCAGTATGGTTGGCGAAATGCACAGGTTCCTTCCGGTGCTTGCTGCACGCATAGGAGCCAGAATTACCGAAATACCGGTGCAGCATCACCCACGCACCTATGGTCGGTCGAATTACGGATTAAAACGATCTTATAAAGTAATTCTCGACCTTATGACAGTGCAATTCTTTCATTCTTTCAGTACCAAGCCCATTCATTTATATGGCGGTTTTGCTCTGATAAGTCTGCTCATGGGACTTTGTTCCGGCATTGCGGTAATTCTGATGAAAATTTTCTGGGGTACAGATATGACGGGCAACCCAATATTGTTGCTTACCGTACTGTTTATATTGATAACCATAATACTCGCGCTGCTGGGAATACAGAGCGAGATACTGGTACGCATCTACCACCAGCAAGGCAGAGCAAAACAGTATTACATAAGAGAAACACATGATTTGACGTGTCAGGGAAATACCGATGACTCCAATTGAGCCTATAAACCTGAATACTGCACAAACGCTGTATAAAACGGTATTGCTGAACCCTCCCGGCGATAAAATGATTCTTCGCGACTACTATTGTGCCAAGGTTTCGAAAGCCCGATACTATTATCATCCTGTCGATTTTATTTACCTGAGCGGAAGACTGGCAGCGCTGGGTGAACTTATGGTGATTGATGCCATTGCTTCGCAGCTGAGTGCAGAGGAGACGCTGGATAAAATTTCGCGTTTCGAACCATCAGCCGTTATTTTTCTCAGTTCCGCGCCATCGTTTGTTGCCGACATGGCATTCATGCAGAGGCTATCGGTACAGCTTCCACATACACAAATCATAGGTACAGGCGATGTTTTCAGGGATTACGGAAAAGAAGCGATGATCCGCTACCCTTTTATGCATGCTGTGTTTATCGATTTTTCCACCGATGATATCATCCGTACCCTTACACATCAATCCGGAGTTATAAATAATGTGATTTACCGAAAAAATAATGAGCTTATTGCCGGTACAGAACTTCATGGAAATGGTGTCTTCGATGTACCGCTACCACGATGGGATTTGTTCGATATAGCTGCATACCGGTTCCCATTTGCCAGGCGGAAGCCCTTTGCCAGCATTTTGACCGATTTTGGATGTCCGTTTTCGTGCGATTTTTGCCCCGTAAGCAGTCTGGGTTTTAAACTCAGAAGCATTGATTCTGTGATTGAAGAAATGACTTTGCTCAGCCAAATGGGAGTGAAAGAGTTATATATACGCGACCAGACTTTCGGTGCCAACCGCAAGCGCACGGTAGCACTGCTTAATGCGATGCTCGATAAGTCGCTGAAGTTTTCGTGGACAGGTCTTTCGCGAGCCGATATTTTGGATGTGGAACTGGTAAAGTTAATGAAAAAAGCGGGCTGCCATACCCTGATGATTGGCATTGAGTCGGCAAACGATAACCTGATGGCAGTGCATAAGAAAAACACACGGGTTTCGGAAGTATCGGAGAAGATATCTCAAATAAGAAGCACGGGTGTGCGGGTCGGTGGTTTTTTTATGATCGGTTTCCCGGGTGAGAGCAAAGAGTCGGTGCTTAATACTATCAGGCTTGCCCTTAGCCTGAAAGTTGACTATGCATCGTTCAACATCGCCACCCCGCGTTTGGGAACCCATTTCCGCAGGCATGCCATCGAGCAAGGGCTGGTGCAATCGGAAAACATCGATGCGGAGTCGTCGTCAGCAATGCCGGTCTGGCAAAATCAACAGCTTTCGAATAACGAATTGTTCAATCTCCGGCGCATGGCAGTTCGAAAATTCTACCTGCGGCCTTTATACTTGCTGAAACGATTTGCCGGTATTCGCACCCTTAACGAACTGAGCAATCTTATCAACGAAGGCTTTGCACTGCTTTCGAAAACCCGCTGATTGCCATGAAAGTTGCCCTGATACAATGCCCTGCATGGAATACCGACAGCCCTCCCCACGGGTTGAGCCTACTTTCAGCCGACCTGAAAAATCATGGACATTCAGTGATGTGTTACGATTTAAATATGGCTATTTTTAGGTGTGCCCTTTCACAATCCGGATTACCGGAACAGAAAGAATGGGATTTTACCCGTATCGACGACAATTGGACCGATTTGAATGTTGTACAACAAGTTTTCGAAAAAAGCCTGCCCTGCCTTTCACCCTATATTGACAAAATCAGGGAATATAATCCTGAAATTATCGGTTTTTCGGTTTTTTCAACTACTGCCTATTTCTCATATTTTCTTACAAGACACTTCAGGATTGAGTTTCCGGATGCAAAAATCATTTGGGGAGGACCGGAGTGCTACGAGAACTTTGGGCGTGTTGAATATATTGCCAAACATATACCCGAAATAGATGTGATTTTTACCGGCTACAGTTGTGGAATTGCACCTGCTGTAGTAGATTTCTTCGAAAAATATTCGGTTTTTCCAGCATCTGCTCCCGGGTATTTAAACACCAACGTCAACAGTAATACCAGTTTTATATCGGCAGATACCGATTTCAACCAAACCCCCGTGGCCGATTTTCGTGCATTTAATGTAGCTGATTATGCCATGCAATACTTCCCTGTTTGGGTGAACAAAGGTTGTGTAAATCGTTGTGCTTTTTGTCAGGAATGCAGGGCAAATACAACATACGAATGGCGAGACCCCGGAATAATTGCAAAGGAAATTGCACATTATAAAACTGAGCTACCACAAATACAGCATTTCTGGTTAACATCGAGCAACATTGGCGGCAACCTGAATAAACTGATTGAATTGTCGGAATTACTCATGAATGCAGCTCCGGGTATTTCGTGGGTTTCGCAGATATCGGTTCACATGCAGCTTACATTACCAGTTCTTGAGCTGATGAAAGATTCGGGCTGCAATTGTTTGTATTTTGGCATTGAATCGGGTAGCAACAAAGTACTCCGGCTTATGAACAAACCCATAACCCGGAAATTAATTAAACAAGTGGTAAGAAATACGGTAAAAGTAGGTATTTCATTTAACTTCAACCTGATTGTAGGTTTTCCCGGAGAAACGATAAGCGATTTTATTAAAACCCTCTTTCTGATCCACCATTTCAGAAGGTATGGCATTTCTCCTTCGGTAGCAACATGCAAAATAATTCCGAATTCAACCCTGTTTATGCAACCCGAAAAATACGGAATTATTAACCACACGCAGGATAACTGGCTTACTGAGGATAGAAAAAACACACTGCAAACACGAAACAAACGAAAACAAATTGCAGAGAGAGCTTTTTCAGGCAGCCTCATCAATATGTTTCAAATACCCTACAGGTTGTTTTTATTTGCTCAATATTACGGTAATAACAAAGCAAGCGGTGTGAAGTACTCTTTAGTGATTCCGGCAAATATATTATCCAAACTGTTATTTATGATTTCGTTCATACCCTTTGTTATTTGGATATCTGTTATTTCAATCAGACTGAAATACAACGAGTTGCGTTTAATAAACACTTAACACCAACAGCGGATAAATGTGCTGTTTCATTTTTTTTACCTCAATTGTTTGTCTGCCGAATCTTCCGGAAGAACCTTGTTTATAACCAACCCCCTGTACACACCTTCAGCCATAAGTTTGTAACCTCTGGGGTTATGATGCCCTTCGCGCCAGAAGTAAGCTGCTATTTGAGTTTTAATCTCAGGGTCAGAATAATACTGATATAGATTAATTACAGCTATACTATCGTTTTGCAGCATTTCAATTAGCCCTGCATATATGTTTTCGTTTTTCTCAACCTCAAATTGAATCGGGTGAAAAATAAAAACCACTTTAATACTGTCGTTGAACTCATTGGTTACATTTTTACAAAAATCTTCCATTATTAACAAATATTTTTCCTGTTTAACGGCAACCTGTTTATGCGAAATTAACAGGCTGGCTTCATAGAACTGGTTTATTCCCAGACGTAGTGTATGACTCATTGCATATATAAGCTCCCACCATGGAGCCTTCAGTTTCTCAACTGAGGAATTTGAGAGTCTTTCGGGACCGCCTCGCAACATCAAATCACTCAGGTCGGTTATGTTAATAGCAAATAGGATTATGTCAGGGTCTAATTCTATAAGATTGGTTTTCAACCGGTTATAATCAGCAACAGGGTCACTCCCTATCATCCCGCCGTTAATAAAATAATAGCCGGTATCGGCAATTTCTTTTTCAAGTAAATTCATCCAGGTACTATCAGCGGGAGCTCCATAACCTTCGGTAAATGAATCCCCCAACGCCATAATGCGGATTTTCGGTCTCATTTCCACCTGATTCCACTCTTTGTCGCGATAACCCCATGAATTTGTAACAATTTCGAAGCTGCAATCTCTGTTACTAATCCGATAAATCACGGGGAGCCTTTTGGTAGCAAACACTGAAGTGTCGAAATCGTAAACAGAATTATAATAGCCATGTTGCCTTTCCCCATAATTTGCCACCAGACCCGAAGCCCTTAAAACTACTTCAACCAGCATCAAAGTGATAAAAACACTGTGAACTGCTATTTTCAATTTCTGACTGCCACGTCTAGCAATTACCATTATTAGCCACCATACAACTCCCCAGAACAATACACCAGAATACAAACGAATGGAAGCATCCCCACTATTTCTGTAAAAATAATTTGAGCCACCAATGCAATAGCCATCACTACTCACAAAAACCAAAATTTTAAAGCCCAACTGACCAGCCTCTTCATTCGAAATCGCATAATTTGTAAAACAATTTGTTTATACTATGTTATTTTAAGTATTACAGTTAATTTTTTTAAAATTAATTATATTTTGAATTAACCATAAAATCGGAAGGCTATAATTTTCTCTTTTACCATTAAAATTCTAATTTTGATTAGCCGATTTGATTAAAAATTCGTTCGCTTCATTACTGACATTAACTTTGATAGTACCCATGGATACATTACAGTTGGAGACCATATATTATCGATTGCTTAGGCACACACCCTGGGGCAGAAAACTTAAGAACAACTGTTTTGCACACCGCGCAAATTTATACTTTCACATCAACGGCGATGTAAGTATGTGCAGCCATAATCACTCACTTGTTTTAGGCAAATTCCCGGAGAACAGCATCAGTGAAATTGTGGAAGGCGATTGCAGGAGACAGGCAATTCAATCTTTTTTATCGGGAGATATTCCCACCGATTGTTGGAGTTGTAACGAAAAACTTATGAACAATAACCCTATCGCTGCTGCTTTTCAAGTCTATAACAAAGCCTACAGGAAATCGAACATTCCACTGTCGTTGGAGTTTGAGCTCAGCAATCACTGTAACCTGGCCTGTATTATGTGCAGTCCAAGGCTATCCGACCAAATTGGTAACAGATCGGAAGCATGTCTCCCCGCTGCATACGACAGCTCTTTTGCCGACCAACTTATCCCATACCTGCCTTATGTGCGCAGAGCCAGTTTTAAAGGCGGAGAGCCATTTGTAATAGACTTGTACTACGAGATCTGGGAAAAAATCATTGCTTCCGGGGCAAAAACAATCATTTCTGTAACATCAAACGGAACCGTTTTAAATAAAAAAGTCCGTGATATACTCGAGCGCGGACGCTTCGACATAAACATTTCCATCGATTCACTGGAAAAGGACAAATACGAAGAAATACGCAGAAATGCTTCTTTCGAGGTTTTTCGTCGCAACCTCGATTTCTTTATCGAATACTGCAAATCGAAAAAAACCAATTTTACTTCATGCACCTGTTTGATGACCAATAATTTTTCCGGAATACCCGACATCTACAGGTTTGCCATAAAGAACCGTTTCAACATTTTCATGAACTATGTGGAGCATCCAATAGATCTTTCGGTAAAATTCATGGAAAAAAATAAAATTCTTGAGGTCATGAGCTATATGCAAAAGCACATGCCCAATTTCAGTCCCATTCGCGACCGCGAAAACCGTGCAAGCTATGATGCCATGATCAGGCAACTCGAATTGTGGGCTTGCAAGAAGACCTCTGATGAAACAATTCCGTCACAAGGCAAACCTGAAAGAACCGACACAGAAGAAGTCGTTTTGCTGCTGAATAAACTCCGGAACCATGTTGCCACTTATTATGGTATTTCAGGTGATGTTGAAACTAATTCGGACTATCTCATGCAGCTGAATAAATTCACTACAGCATACCAGAAAGCATCTGCTCAAGTTCCTTCAAAAAACATAATTGCCTCACTTATTGCATGTAGCGAAGAACGGTTTGTTGCATTATTCAGCCTGTCGGAAGAGGAATTAACTGCTTATCTGTGTGAAAATAGCGTATAAAAATGCATTAGAAATATCAAAATAATTATTCCGGTACAAGAGTTTTATTAAATTTTAACTGACACCGATTACCAGTTGTTTTAAACATTTCTATCTTTAATCCATAAAACTTTTGTATCAATGAACCGGAAAATATTCATTCTTTTTTCTGCTGCCATGCTTATTTCGACTATAGTTTTCGGGCAGAAGCTGATTATTACCCCCTATGAACAATCTGAAAAGACCGAGACAATGACCTACGACGAGATACTTCGCTACAGCAAGCTCTTCGACAGTGTAAGCAATTCTATTAAATACATTCCGGCAGGAAAAACCGGCAATGGTTACGATATTCCGTTACTCATTTGCGATGCTTCGGCGCAATTCGACCCGATAGCTGCACAAAAATCAGGCAAAGCGGTTTTGCTCATTCAGGCTGGGGTACATGCAGGAGAGCCCGATGGAACCGATGCTGGCATGATGCTGTTCAGAGATATTGCCTGCCGTAAAATTCGTCCCCCCGAAAACCTGATTATTCTATTTTTCCCTACCATCAACCCAGAAGGCTGCTTGCGCCGCAGTGCTTTCAACCGCATTAACCAAAACGGACCCAAAGAAATGGGATGGAGAACGAATACAGCAAACAAGAACCTCAACAGGGATTATATAAAAGCCGAAACACCCGAAATACAATGTTTTCTTGAGGTTTTCAACACATGGAAGCCCGATATGTTTATCGACTGCCACACTACCGACGGAGCCGATTATCAGTATGTGATGACTTACGACTTGACCGATATGTGTTTGCTTAGCGATGCACAAAACGAGTGGCAGGATAAAGTATATATGCAACCGCTGCTCAAACGTATGCGCGAAAAAGACTTCCCTATGTTTCGCTATGTAACATTTAAGAACTGGCATGACCCCAAAAGCGGACTGGTAAGGTGGATTCCGTCGCCTGTGCTTTCCGAAGGATATGCTGCTGCCCGTAACAGGCCGGGGCTTCTGCTCGAAACACACATGCTTAAACCTTACGGGAAGCGCGTTGATGCTACTTACGAAGTACTCAAATACACTGCTTCGCTGGTGGATACTCAACACGAAATTATCATTAAACTCAATGCTGAATCAGACCTTGCCGTTTCGAAACTTTACAAGAACAAAAAACCCGTAAGTGTTGATTTCAACAGCCTTGCCGATAGTGTACAAATCGATTTCGAAGGTGTGGAATACACCGTCGTAAAAAGTCTCATTACCGGTGGCAACTGGTTTCAATATTCCGATACTCCCGCCATTCACAAGGTTTGGTTCTTCAACAATCCGAGACCTTCGATACAGACAACACTCCCGGCAGCCTACGTTTTCGAACCGGTATGGGGAAATGTTACTGCTGTTCTTGATGCTCAGGGTGTAAAATATATCCGTCTGTACAAAGAGATGAAAGTACCGGTGGAAGCATACCGACTCAAGAATGTGAAATTCGCTTCAGAGCCTTACGAAGGGAAGCAACGCATAATAGATTTTGCCACAGAAGTAACTTACGACAGTTTGGTGTTTCCGGCAGGCAGCATCATTGTTGAGACAAGCAATCCTTATGCACGCTTATTGGCATATATGTTCGAACCTGTTTCACCGGCCAGCCTGGTGCGCTGGGGATTTTTCAATGCGGTATTCGAACAAAAGGAATATGCCGAATCGTATGTTATGGAAGCAATGGTTATAAGCATGCTGAAAAGTGACCCTTTTCTAAACACTGAGTTTAACGATAAAATGATGAATGACAAGGAGTTTGCCTCCAACCCCAGAGCTATTCTGAACTGGTTTTATCAAAAGACTGTTTACTGGGACAGGAAGAAAGATATTGTACCCGTTTACAGGGTCGATGATGCAACTTTGCGTAAACTTCTATCGAAATAATCTTGAAAAACCAGAGCAAAGCATACATTTACGCGGTACTCACCGTTCTGCTTTGGTCAACGGTAGCCACAGCCTTTAAAATTGCACTCAAACAATTCGATTTCATCAATTTCGTGTGTTTCAGCTCATTGACAGCCGCACTGGTGTTGCTTGTCATTATTGTTATTGGGGGTAAATGGAGAGAACTCATGCGCACAACCGGTCGCGATTTGATAAAGTCTGCAATGCTGGGGTTTCTTAATCCGTTTGCATACTACCTTGTTTTGTTTAAAGCTTACGACATTTTACCTGCTCAGGAAGCCCAACCCTTGAATTATGTATGGCCCATCATGCTGGTGCTTATATCTATTCCTATGCTAAAGCAGAAAATAAGTTGGATGAGCTTGCTTGCCATCATAATCAGCTTCGTTGGGGTGCTGGTAATTTCGACGCATGGTAATCTTCTCGAAATGAAATTTACAAATGGAACCGGCGCAGCATTGGCACTTGGCAGCTCACTAATCTGGGCGTTTTTCTGGATTTTCAATATGAAAGACAAACGCGACGAAACCATTAAATTGTTTTTGAGCTTTGCTTTCGGTTTTGTATTCAGTATGATTGCATGTATTATATTTTCGAAACCATCGTTTAACTTTACGGTTTCGGCACTGGCTGTTGTATATTCAGGCTTATTCGAAATGGGAATAACTTTCTTGCTTTGGTCGAAAGCACTGAAATATTCTTCAACAACTGCTAAAGTGAGCAATTTTATTTTTGCCTCACCATTTTTATCATTAATCGGAATTTATTTTGTGGTTGGCGAAAAAATTATGGAATCAACCATTATCGGACTTGTTCTCATTGTATCCGGAATTGTCCTGCAACAGTACGCCGGCAGAAAAGTCATATTGAAGTAAACGAAATATTAATAATTTAGTGATTTGTTGACTGTTTGCAAAATTTTCCATTTTCGATAAGTTGCTTTTCTCGTGTAATTTGAAATCGTAATTGTTGCTTATATTGATTATTTTTGTTCAACAAATTACCAATGAAACCACGTCAAATAAAACATCTCGATTTTTGGGTAGGAATTCCTTTGGTTTTTCTTCTAACACTGTGGAGGTATTTGATTTTATTATTCGTATCACGTAGAAGAGATATAAAAACTCACCGTAAAATTATTTTCATCAAACTCACCGAGCAAGGTTCAACTGTTTTAGCCTACTCTGCTTTAAAAGAAGCCGAAGATATGGTGGGTAAAGAAAATATTTATTTTTGGGCATTTGCCGAAAACACTCCGATACTCGAAATACTTAATGTTTTTCATGAAAAGAATGTTTTTACAATTCATAACAAAGGATTTATTACGACTTCTTTTGAAATACTTAAGACTTTGGCGGCAATTAAAAAAGAGAAAATTGATACCGCTATTGATCTTGAGTTTTTTTCTCGATCTTCAGCAATACTTGCCTATTGCTGCGGAGCAAAAACCAGAGTTGGCTACCAGCGTTATCATAGCGAAGTAATTTATCGTGGCGACCTAATGACACATAAATTGCAATACAACCCCTATCATCACGCAGCACTTGCATATAGGTTAATGGTTGAATCATTGCTATGTAATCATAAAATCAGGCCTTTCCCCAGAATTGATATCAATACAATCCAAATTTTGCAGCCTATAATTGAAATTACGAGAGACGACGTAGCAGAAATAAAGAAAATCATACACAGTGTTTCGCAAGAGGAAAACATATCCCCTATAATTATAATAAACCCCAATGCAGGCGATTCGATTCCTGCACGGAAATGGGATGTATCGAACTTTGTCGATTTATCAAACAAACTCTCATCACATTATAAAGGTAAATTAACCATTGTAATTACCGGTTCGTTGGAAGAAGCAACTTATTGCAACGAATTATGCGACAAAATAAATTTTCCCGGAGTAATCAATCTCGCCGGGAAAACAAATGTTCGGCAATTGCTGGCATTGTATTCGCTTGCTGATGTATTGGTTACCAACGACAGTGGACCGGGACAGTTCGCATCGCTTACAAGTATTCATAATATTGTGCTTTTTGGTCCGGAAACACCGGTTTTATTCGGGCCTCCCGGTAAAAACACGCATATTATTGAATCGGATTTAAGTTGCCGCCCCTGCGTGAATCCATACAACCATCGGTTGCCACACTGCAAGAGCAATACCTGTATGCAATCGATATCGGTCGAAACTGTGTACGATAAAATCATTGAAGTCATTCCTGTATATTCCTGAAGCATAAGAATTGTACGGTTGGCAAGAAACTACCTGCAATAGAACTATCGAAGTGTCTCTAAAAATTCGCAATTCTAATTGCAGAACTTATCCAAATTTTCTTTTGCGCTGTCCAAACCAAGCTGGGCAGCAATGGTGAAGTCGGAACAGGCGCTATCCTTCTTGTCCAAAGCAATGTATGCAGCCCCACGGTTGTTGAATGTCTCAGCAAAACCGGGAAATATTTCTGCAGCTCTTGTATAATCAGCAATGGCCAGGTCAAACTTCCCGGTGCGATAATACACCGATCCACGGTTATTGTATGCTTCCGCATAATCAGGCTTGTTTTCGATAGCCGATGAAAAGCAAAGAATAGCCGCTTCATAAGAACCGGTAGTGGCAAAAATAATACCTTTTGAATTATATGCTGCTGCAAAATCAGGTTTAATAACAATGAGCTTATCAAGGTAGTACAAAGCCTTTTCGAAGTTCCCGTTGTTCCCATAAAGTTTTGCACAATTGTAACATGCATCAATATTTGTACTGTCGAGATCGAAGGCTTTTTTGTAATCCTGCATTGCTTTTTCGGTTTCAGCCATTTTTTCGTAAACAACACCCCTATTATTGTATGCTACAGCATAATCAGGCTTCAACTCAATAGCATTGCTGTAATCCCTGATTGCATCGTTTGTATTACCTAGTGCCGAATATGCGTCTGCCCTGAAAGTATACGCCTCAGAAGTTGGCTTATGATTTAATGACTTTGTGAAAGCGATAACTGCATTTTTGTATTGTTGTGCTGCACTATACGCTGATCCAAGGTTAACATACAAAGCGTAATTCTCCGGATTCAATTCGATAGACCTCTTATAATCGATAATAGCGTTCTCGAAAAAGCCCTGATTAAAATTGGCATTCGCTCTGCTGCTATAAGCCATGTAATGGTCGGGGTATTTTTTAATTACATCGCTCCATAGTTTTATTGAATCTTTAAAAACTCCAATGCGCTGAAAACTTAGTCCACATAGAACGACTAAATACACCGAAAATAATATAGCAATCAATGTACTCCATTTTCTATGGTTCATCACTTCGGTGATTTTATCGGTCATTATAAGGAAGATGCCTATTCCCGAAAAGTAAACATAGTGGTCGTTCATTATTCCGTAACTGTTCGGAATAATTTGCAAAAGCATGGCGATATTTATTGCAAAAAAAGTAAATCCGAACCAAAAAAGCTTTCGCTTGACAGCAAATCGAAAGAAAGCAATAATCAGTCCTGCAAGAATGGCAATATAAATATACATGTAATAAGGTATTACATATGCACCAGCAACTTCAGGATATGGATGGATCAATGAAAGACGGTATGGAAAGAATAGCAATATGATGTATTGAACAAATCCGTAACAAGCATAAATAATGCTATAAAAAAATGGAATGTCGGAATCCAGGTAGGCTGTGCTTAAATAGTTTCCTGATGCAAACTGGGGGGCAGAAAACACCTTCACAGCAAAAATAGCTGTCAGGATTAAAAATGGTATTTTATCGAGCCAGAACTTTTTCGAATTCCATTTTACGCCGGTAAACAACGAAATCAAAATCAAGCTGAATGGCAAAGTAAGAGCTTGTCCTTTCGACAGCAAAGCCAGTACTCCAAATATCAGTGATAGCAAATACTTTACAATATAGTTTTTCCCTTGTGTGGCATACTTGACGTAGTATATCAGGCTTATCAGATAGAAAAAAACATACAGCACATCTCTCCTGCCGGAAACATATGCCACTGATTCAACCTGCATTGGGTGGAGAGCAAACAGAGCTGCTGCAAAAAGCGGGACCAATGGTTTTTTAATGAGCTGCGAAAGAAATAAGAACAAAAGCAAAGTATTGCATAGGTGAATAAGGATATTACCCAAAATATAGGGTTTAGGATTCAGCCCAAAAAGAGTGTAAACTACTGAATGCGACAAAGCAGTAATAGGAGCATACATGCGGTGGTGTTCGCCTTGTGTAAATGATCGGACAATATTTTCTTTTGTGAGTTCAATGTTTGGGTTTGATGTAACATAAGCTGCATCGTCCCAATCGTTAAATTCGTTTTTTAATGCAGGAATATAAAGTATGCAAGTTACTGCTAGAAGTGCAATGAATAATATCAGTTGTTTTTTCATCGACTGCCGCTATTTGCTGTGTTAGTATTTATTATAAATATAATCGAAATTCTAAAATCCTAAATAAAGTAAAAATCACTGATTCCTGTTTCAATGTCTGATTGATTAACAGCCCGCAGTTGCTGGTTTTCGAGTACATGCGGTTTGTAATACAACGATTCGAGCAATGCCAACACTTTCAATCGATTTTCGCTGCCGCTGAGTTCGGCTTGAATTACCGGGTGAAACTTCGAAATTGTATTCACCATATTCGAAAACACAATAAACTCGTAACCTTCCACATCGATTTTCACAAAGTTTAGGCGATCAAGTGCCGAAAACAGTGCATCCGGAATTTTCATCTCTACTTCGTAACAGGTTGATTGTTGGGCTTCCCCTTCATTAACCACATGGGTCATGCCATGGTGTAAAACTCCGTTTACCTCGGGGGTAGCCATCTTCACACGGGTATTTTCACTCCCTAAAGCGCAGGATTCAAGCCTGAAATTCGCAAACTTGGAGCTTTTCATATTTCGCAGCCATATTTTCCCGAATAGGGGTACGGGTTCTACGGCAATGAGCTTCCCGTCCTTTCCACAGAACTTCGAAATGAACCATGAATAGTACCCAAGATTAGCTCCAATATCCAGGCAAACATCACCCTCTTTAATAATTTGCTTCAAAAAGAATATCTCGGGATATTTGCGTTTATAAAAACCGGCCTTTATTAGCAATAAGTACACACTGCTAACAAGCCTTAGATAGTTTTCAATTCGAAGAAACTTGTATAGTAATTTTCGTATGAATTTCATCTGTTTATAATTTATACAATAGGTCAGATAGAATCTCGCATAAATCGATATAAATCACTGTTGGTGTTTTTACTATCATGCTCGATTTCATAATTCCTCATAATCGATATATTCGCCTTTTTCGTCGGACTTTCCCTTATTTTTTTTCGTATTGGGCATGTTTTTAATGGTAATATCGCCTTCTTTCCGATTTTTGCCGGAGGGTTTTTCAAAAGCTTCTGGATTCATTTTCTTTGCAATTCTTCTCAGCCACCATTTAATTAAGTACGGAAACACATACCGGAGGAGTATTTTCCCAATGATATACACCAGAAATAAAAACAGTATGAATTTTACAATGAAAGGCATTGCGGTATTTTGGGCAAAAGTAGAAAAAAATCCTGACTATTGTTTACGTGTCTCTTCTGCCAATCTTTTATGTATTTATAAGAATATCATGCTCAGCCAAATGCCGGCAACGCCAAGAAAATAGCCTGCATACACCTGCAATTGGTTATGGCTTTGCAGAATCAGGCGGGCAGTTGCTGTTACTCCGGAGGCAAGTATTACAAAGATCAGGAAATAATGCAAGCCAAGGCCGTAACTGTGCGCAAGAAAAACAATCAGGCCGGTAAGGCCACCCAGGCCAATCATGTGTAAGCTGATTTTCCATTTTATGGTAATCAGCAAACCAAGAACCAAGCAGATAATACACCCCAGAATAAAATGAAGTAAAATCGGTGGGAACCCACTTCGCTGCATAAAATAATAACTTAGCCCGTACATCACTGCAACTATTGTAATGGGTAGCAATCTTTCATTTTTTTCATCAATAGCAAATGAGGTGATGTATTTCTGTAAATAAAGTGCCGGAATTATTAATGCAGGTAGTAAAAAAGTAAGCACGAACACAACAATATATACCGCCTGCATAATTTTCGGATTCAGTAATCCGACGTAATATCCACTGTTGAAAATAACGATGCAGCCAAAAGTTGGAATTATCAAGGGGTGAAACAAAACACTGATAATTTTTGCAATAGTGTTTAGGAATTTACCAGTTTCCATCAGAGCTTTTTTCTAAGGCGTGCCACGGGAATGCCCAGCTGCTCCCTGTATTTGGCAACTGTTCTTCTGGCAATAACATATTTTTTTTCTTTAAGAATTGAAGCCAGTTTGTCGTCGGTGAGGGGTCGGCGCTTGTTCTCATTCTCAATACATTCCTTGAGTATCTGTTTTATTTCGCGGGTGCTAACTTCTTCACCCGAATCGGTTTGCATAGCCTCCGAAAAGAAATGCTTGAGTAAATAATTACCAAAGGGAGTCTGAATATATTTACTGTTGGCCACCCTTGATATCGTGGAAATATCGAGACCGGTTTTTTCGGCTATATCTTTCAAAATCATAGGCTTCAGCAATGTTTCATCACCCTGTATGAAAAAATCTTTCTGATATTCAAGAATTGCATTCATGGTAATGAGCAGGGTGTTTTGCCGTTGCTTGATGGCATCGATGAACCATTTTGCCGAATCGAGTTTTTGTTTGATAAAAACAACAGCATCTTTCTCAGACCGGCTACCCGAATCCTTGCTTTTCGATAAGCCCTGAAGCATTTCGGAATAGTCGCGGCTGAGGCGCAGTTCAGGTGCATTGCGTGCATTGAGGCTCAACTCAAGCTTCCCTGAATAGTTTTCCAGGATAAAATCAGGGACAATGGTCTGCGCTGACCTTACCGAAGAATCGCTGTAAGAGCTTCCCGGTTTCGGGTTCAACCGAAGTATCATTTCCAGTGCTTGTTTCAGTTCAGGTTCGCTCAATTCAAGACGTTGCATTATTCTGTCGTAGTGCTTCTTGGTAAATTCTTCGAAATACGAGAATATTATTTCGTGTGCGTTAAGCACCGGCAGGGTCTTTTTCTCTTTCCGGTCAAGCTGAATGAGAAGACACTCTCTCAGATTTCGTGCTCCTATACCGGGAGGGTCGAGGTCCTGAACAATATAAAGCGCATTTTCGATTTCCTGGGTGGTAGCAGAAATATTCTGATTAAAAGCCAGATCATCGGCAATGGATTCAAGGTCGCGGTGTATGTACCCGTCTTCGTCCATGCTTCCAATTAAAAACTCGGCAAGAACCCTGTCGCGCGGACTGATTTGCTTAAGTCCCAACTGATCTTTCAGGTTCTCGTGAAAACTGATTCCGGCAGAAAAAGGAATTTCCTTGCGCTCGTCATCTTTCGAAAAGTTATTCACCTGCAGCCTGTAGGCAGGAATATCATCCTCGTCATCGATATAATCTTCGAGCGAAAATTCATCATCGTTTTCGTTTTGCTCTTCGTTTTCGTCCTCATTGGTATCGGTGTTTTCATCCTCATCGGCACCTTCCTCCAGAGCAGGGTTTTCCTCCAGCTCCTTTTTTATCCGTTGTTCAAGTTGCAGTGTAGGCAATTCCAGCAGCTTAATCATTTGAATCTGCTGAGGCGACAATTTCTGTAACAGCTTTTGTTGTAAACTTTGCTTAAGCATAGTCTGTTTTTTGTTAAAAATACGAAATTTTTACCAAAAAGTTAGAATTCTGCATTTTTCGGTGTACGCGGAAAAGCAATTACATCTCTGATATTGCTCATACCCGTAACAAAAAGCATGAGCCTCTCGAAACCCAGACCATAGCCGCTGTGAGGAACAGACCCAAATTTTCGTGTTTCGAGATACCACCACATTTCTTTTTCGGGTATATGCATTTCGTGCATTCTGTTCAAAAGCTTAACGTAGTTTTCTTCGCGCTGTGAACCCCCAATAATTTCTCCTATCTGAGGAAACAGTACATCCATGGCTCTTACGGTTTTCCCATCGTCGTTCTGCTTCATGTAAAAGGCTTTTATTTCTTTTGGGTAATCGGTGAGAATAACCGGCTTTTTGAAGTGTTTTTCCACCAAAAACCTTTCATGCTCGCTTTGCAGATCAGTTCCCCACCCTTCTACTGGATACTGAAACTGCTTTTTCTTGTTTGGCTTCGAATTCATGAGAATGTCAATGGCTTCTCCGTAGGTGATCCTTGCAAAACTATTATTTAGCACGAACTCCAGTTTTTCAATCAGCCCCATTTCGTCTCTTTCATTTTCTGGTTTTGACTTCTGCTCATCTGCCCGTCTGGAAGCAAGAAAATCAAGGTCTTCACGGCAATTATCCAGTGCATACTTCACAAGGTATTTCAACATTTCTTCGGCCAGATCCATGTTGTCGTCGATGTCGTAAAAGGCCATTTCGGGTTCAATCATCCAGAATTCTGCCAGATGGCGCGCTGTATTGGAATTTTCGGCACGGAAAGTTGGTCCGAAAGTGTACACATCGCTTAGTGCAAGGGCAGCAAGCTCGGCCTCCAACTGACCCGATACAGTCAGGTTGGTTTCGCGTCCGAAAAAGTCTTTCGAGAAATCAACTTTTCCTTCTTCGGTGAGCGGGGGGTTCTTTGCATCCAAAACACTTACCCTGAACATTTCACCCGCTCCTTCGGCATCGCTGCCCGTAATAATGGGAGTGTGAATATTGTAAAACCCCTTGTCGTTGAAAAATTTATGGATGGCAAAAATCATAGCATGGCGAATGCGCATCACAGCACCAAAAGTGTTTGTGCGGAAACGTAAATGGGCGATGTCGCGTAAAAACTCAAGACTGTGTTTCTTAGGCTGCAACGGATATTCGTCAGGGTTGGCCTCGCCAATCACCATAAGTTTCTTACACTGAACTTCCACCCGTTGTCCACTGCCGGTCGACTCGATAAGCAGTCCATCTGCCGACACAGAGGCTCCGGTATGAATGCGTTGCAGCAAGGGGATGGTAGTTTCATTCACTTCAACCACAACCTGAATATTCCCCATTCCAGAACCATCGTTCACTGCAAGAAAAGCAACATTTTTACTCTCTCTCTTTGTACGCACCCAACCCAATATTCTTACCTCCGCTCCGGGATTCCCTTTCTGCAGTATCTCTTTAATTTTTATCCGTTTCATTTCGTTTGATTTTTGAGCTTGTAAAAATAGCAAAAACAATTTTATCATGGTACTAACAACATTTTGCAGCTACCCACTGCTCGCCCAATGCCCTTATGGAGTAAACTGCTTTCAAATTTATGATTTATCTTATGAAAAACAAACTGTTTTTAGGTGCCGGTGGTATTAGCTTGTTTCCCCGTATCAAAGCAAATATTTCTTTAGTTAATATGAGTCATTCTTTGTGCTTAGTTTATCTAGAGCTTGTCGGTTGTCAAAAATGCTTAACACGTAAATGCACTCTTTTGTGTAGCTGTAGTAGATTGTTAAATGTTTCGATAATACCGACTTTCTTGCGGCAATCACTTGAGATCTTGGGAAGGAGAGGGGTTGGCTCTGTATTATCTGTATTTGTTTTTCAAGTTTTATTAAAAACTTCTTTATTTCTTTTTCCGACCAGTTTATTTCGAGCCAGTGTATTATTGCCTCAAGGTTCTCTACGGCCTCAAGCGACCAAACAACTTTACAGGTATTTTTCATACCGTTTCATTACATCAGCGTGATTGACAATACGGTTTTCTGTAATGTCTTTCAGCCCTTTTTCAATCGAATCTCTTTCTGCAGCGCTAATTTCATCCCACCAGTCCGATTTTTCGGCAATTCGTATTAACTTATCAATTAAACTAGCATCGCTTAGGCTGGTAATCCACTCTATCAGTAAATATTTCTTTGCTTGTATGTCCATGTTTGACTTTTTAACAAAATTACAAATTATTTCAATATCCCGGAAATCAAAAACTTATGCTGCCTTTAAAAGCTCCACTGGACGAAGAATAATAAATTGTTGCCAACTCGAGGTTTCTGTTACCTCCAAAGGTCATGCACCGTTTCTTTTTCCTTTCTCCTCTTTATACATCAATTGTATTATTTGCCGAAAGAATATTGTTTCATTATTATGGGTGAGAAAACAAGCTTTTGATTAGATTAATCACTTCGTCTTACCACTTGCACCTAACATGCTTTTTATAGCGTATAAAATCAATCTGTCACACAAAAACGTGGTTCTAAAAATGCTTGGAAAATTTTTAGAAATGAAACTACAGAATTATAAGGAAATATTTAGACCTGAATAGGCTCAGCTTCTTAAGCTCTTGATTTTGTAAAAATCGTTCGCAATTATTTCTCTGAACTAACGCAAATTACGCAATAGGAACTAAAAATGCTTTCGCAATTATCGTATATTTCTTGTGCGTAAAGGGTTTTAGTGAATTTTTTATTGAAAAATCTCTAATACTACGCATTAGAAAAACAATGAGTTTATTTATTGATAATCAATAAGTTAAATTTGCTTAATTTCCTATTGCTGATTTTGGGTTAATTCGAAAACTTGAATTCTTGGCAAAAAACTACCGCAATGTTCACCTATATATCTGCCAGGAAATGTTCAGGAATTTAGTCTATTTTAAGCACAGCTAGAAAAGCCGTTTGCGGAACTTCAACCGTTCCAATCATTCGCATACGCTTCTTGCCTTTCTTCTGTTTTTCGAGCAGTTTTCGTTTGCGGGTAATATCGCCGCCGTAGCATTTGGCGGTAACATCTTTGCGAACAGCCTTTACCGTTTCGCGCGCAATAATTTTAGCTCCTATAGCTGCTTGTATAGCAATATCGAATTGCTGACGCGGTATTAGCTCCCTGAGTTTTTCGCACATTTTTCTCCCCAGCGGATAGGCGTTATCCACATGCGTCAGAGTCGACAGTGCATCCACCATTTCTCCATTAAGCAAAATATCGAGACGTGCCAATTTTGAAACTTTGTATCCATCCATAAAATAGTCGAACGAAGCATACCCTTTGCTGATGCTTTTAAGTTTATCGTAAAAATCGAAAACAATTTCACCTAGCGGCAGGTCGAAAGATAGTTCTACCCTGTTATTGGTAAGATAAATCTGATTGAGCAAGGTACCACGTTTATCGATACACAGTTTGATAATTGGACCCACATATTCTGCCTGAGAAATCACGTGACCTTTTATCATGGGTTCTTCTACATGTTCAAGATAGTTTGGTTCGGGCATTCCTGATGGGTTGTGAACTTCAATCATTTCGCCCTTGGTAGTATAGGCAAGATATTGTACGTTGGGGACAGTAGTTATCACATCCATATCAAATTCCCTGTCGAGGCGCTCCTGAACAATTTCCATATGAAGTAATCCGAGAAATCCGCAACGGAAGCCAAAGCCCAGTGCAGCCGACGACTCCGGGACAAAGGTAAGGGAGGCATCGTTGAGTTTAAGTTTTTCGATGGATGAGCGAAGTTCTTCATAATCGTCGGCATCAACCGGATAAATACCCGCAAAAAGCATGGGTTTAACCTCAGAAAAACCATCAATTGCCATTTCGCAGGGTCTTTCAACATGAGTTATTGTATCACCAACTTTAACCTCAGTGGCAGTTTTGATTCCCGAAATTATGTAACCTACATCGCCGGCGCGTAATTGTTTCCGTGCTTCGAGTCCCATTTTCAAAACACCAATTTCGTAAGCAAGATATTCCTGAGATGTACTCATAAATTTAACAAGGTCTTTTGTGGAAATGATCCCGTTAAATATTCTGAAATAAGCGATAATACCTCGAAACGGATTGAAAACTGAGTCAAAGATCAGTGCTTCGAGCGGTTTCTCAGTGTCACCGGTCGGTGGGGGTATGCGGCGTATGATCGCTTCTAAAATTTCTTCCACACCCAGACCGTTTTTACCGCTTGCTCTTATAATGTCGCTACTTTTACAACCGATAAGTTCAATAATCTGATCTTCCACTTCGTCGGGCATAGCGGCATCAAGATCCATTTTGTTCATCACGGGAACAATTTCAAGGTTATTGTCGATAGCCTGATACAGGTTCGATATTGTTTGAGCCTGTATCCCCTGAGTGGCATCAATTATAAGCAATGCTCCCTCGCAGGCAGCAATTGATCGGCTCACTTCATAGGAGAAATCGACATGCCCCGGAGTATCTATCAAGTTGAGTATATATTGCTGGCCTTCGAATTCGTACTCCATTTGAATGGCATGGCTCTTAATAGTAATTCCTCTTTCCCGCTCCAATTCCATATCATCGAGAACCTGATCCTGAAAGTCGCGTTCCGAAACGGTATTTGTCATCTGCAACAGCCTGTCGGCTAAGGTACTTTTACCATGATCGATATGTGCTATGATGCAAAAATTCCGAATGTGCTTCATGTGTGTAATGTTTCGCCGCAAATATATAAAATCTTATTCATGTTCAACCCTGTCAAACCCACAAGCTCAAATAGTGAGATATTGAAAATATTTGAACTCATGCTGGGCATTAAGTAATAAATATAGTAGCTTTGTAACAGGATATCGGTTTGTGGCTTTTATCTTCGGTTTTGTCAAAAAAAATAGTCCCCATATTATTGTTGCTGATTCTTGGTATTCCAATAGCAGGGACTTACTTTTATTTTAAACAGCGACAGTACGAAATTCGAAAATCTATAAAAAGGCAAATTAAAAAAGGAGCCAGTGAGCAGGACCTGATACTGCTGAAGATTCCCAAAAAACTTGAAGATGAGCCCAATGCCGATTTTGAGCGAATTCACTCAAAAGAATTCCGTTACAAGGGCGAAATGTACGATATCGTCCGAAGTAAGAATTACGAAACCGAAACATGGTACTGGTGTATCTGGGACAAAGAAGAAACTGAGCTTTTTGCAAGCCTAAATATACTATTCCAGAGAGCATGGAATTCTGATCCCGCGCAGAAACAGGCACAGACCCACCTGAGTAATTTTTTCAATTCCTTATTTTTACCCTGTAAGCCACCTGATAAAAAACCAGGTACAATAATAAACTTTTTTTATATTACCAGAAATATAATTATCCACGATTTGTTTAGCGAAAAACCACCTTCTCCCCCACCCAAAAATATAGTACTTACATAGTAAACAGAGTACTTTAATAACTTATTTATAATTTAATTTTTTTTCATCAATGAAACAATGGATAATTGTTTGTTTTGCTGTTTGTATTGCATTTCATATCAATGCTCAAACAGTAAGCATTTACGATCAGGTAACACACCAACCTGTTCCATGGGCTACACTTCAGTGTAGCGCCACGGGGAATGGTGTTATCTCAGATATCAGCGGGAAAGCTGATATTTCGGCATTTCGCAATTGCGAAAACATCGAAATCAGATGTGTTGGTTTTGCAACAGTTACATACAGCTATCAACAACTGGAACAAAAAGGATATAAAATATATCTTGCCGAAGATAAGATATCGCTGAATACAGTTGTAATTTCAGCCAACAAATGGACACAACCACGAAGCGAAGTACCTGTAAAAACCTTAGTTATAGGCAAAAACGATGTACTGTTTCAGAGCCCCCAAACCGCAGCTGACATGATTTCGTTAAGCGGGGGTGTTTTTGTGCAGAAGAGCCAACTGGGAGGAGGTAGTCCAATGATCAGAGGTTTTGCAACAAACCGGCTTTTAATATCGGTAGACGGAGTGCGAATGAATAATGCCATTTTCCGAAGCGGAAATCTTCAGAACATTATTTCAGTAGATCCATTTGTGGTCGATAAGGCCGAGGTGGTTTTTGGACCTGGGTCGGTGATTTACGGTAGTGATGCCATTGCCGGCACTATGAATTTTTTCACCTACACTCCTATGCTCTCGATAACAGATGAGCCTTACGTAAAAGCGGGTTTTACGGGTCGTTTTTCATCGGCCAATTTCGAAAAAACCGGACATGCCCACGTTAACGTAGGGTTTCGGAAGTTTGCTTCCTTTACAAGCTTCAGTTTTACCGATTTCGATGACCTGACAATGGGTGCGGCTGGACCGGAGGAGTATCTGCGTAACAGCTATGCAGCAACCATTAACGGCTCCGACACCGTATTGACGAACAGCAATCCACGTAAACAGGTGGGAAGTGCTTACAGTCAGTACAACCTATTGCAAAAATTTCGCTTTATGCCTTCCGAAAAATGGGATTTAAATTATAGTTTCTACTATTCAGCAACCAGCGATTATGGTAGATACGACAGGCTGGTCAGACCAAAGGGGAATACATTGCGTTCTGCTGAATGGTTCTACGGACCTCAGGTATGGATGATGAATCATTTGGCAATCTTTCACAATGCACGGACAAAAATCAGTGATAAACTCGCCATTCACCTGAGTTATCAACTGTTTGAAGAAAGCCGCTTCGATCGTGATTTGAACAAAAGTATTCGCCATGAGCGTTTCGAAAAAGTACATGCGCTTACTGCGAATATCGATCTCGAGAAGCAGTTTGGTGAACACCATCAACTGTTGTATGGAGCCGATTTTGTTTTCAATATAATAAGATCAAGCGGTAAAGAAAACAATGTTTTCACAGGAGAAACCGAAGTCGGGCCTTCGCGATATCCCGATAATTCCGATTGGGCATCGACGGCTTTGTATGTTAGTTACAGGTATAAGCTCAACGACAAGCTTAGTATGCAAATAGCCGGCCGATATAACTACTTCATGCTCAATGCACTTTTCGAATCTACATTTTATATGTTTCCATTTAGCGAAGCACATCTGTCAGAAAGTGCTCCTACAGGGAGCCTCGGACTGGTGTATAGTCCCTCGCAGTCATGGCAATTTATATGGAATATATCTTCCGGTTTCAGGGCTCCGAATATCGACGACATCGGCAAGGTATTCGATTCGGAACCCGGCAGCGTTGTAGTTCCAAACCCAGAGTTAAAACCGGAGTATGCCTATAATGTAGATTTCTCTGTGATTAAAACCTTTGGAGATTACCTGAAGCTTGATATTACCGGCTACTACACATACCTTGATAATGCAATGGTCAGAAGAAATTCTACTCTCAACGGACAGGACAGCATTTTTTATGACGGCGAATTGAGTCAGGTTCAATCATTGCAAAATGCAGCCTATGCAACTGTTTATGGTGTTCAGGGGGGAATTGAAATAAAACTCCCGTTCAGGCTTGGCATTTCGGCTTTTATGAATTATCAGAAAGGATCAGAAGAACTGGACGACGGAAGTACAGCACCACTTAGACATGCTGCTCCGTTTTTCGGATCAGCGCATCTCACCTATACTTACAACAGAGTTAAGCTTGATTTCTACTCAATTTTCAACAGCAAAGTAAGTTATGAAAATCTGGCTCCTGAAGAGAGGGGCAAAGATTACATTTATGCTTGTGATGAAAATGGGAATCCCTACTCTCCGGCATGGTACACCCTTAATTTAAAAGCAATGTACCTGTTTTCCGATAATTTTTCAATGAGCGCTGGTGTTGAAAACATTACCAATATTCGATACCGTCCGTATTCCTCAGGCATTTGTGCTCCCGGGCGTAATTTCGTAGTTTCTGTAATGGCAACATTCTGAATTAAAATCTTTTAAAATTTAGCGGCTTCCTTAGCAGGTAGCCGCTTTTTTTTAAGTTGCACCGAAAAATGGGGTGTCTTACGTTTTTAAAATGACTATCTTCGCAGGGTTACAGGCGCCCGAAAATAGCACCATGATAAGTCAGGTTACCATAGATAAAATTATTGATACTGCAAGAATTGAAGATGTAGTGCAAGATTTCGTTCCACTGAAACGGAGGGGGGTAAATCTTATTGGTCTGTGCCCGTTTCACAAGGAAAAAACCCCATCCTTCAATGTAAGTCCTTCGAAAGGAATATTTAAATGCTTTGGGTGCGGAAAAGGAGGGAATGCTGTAAATTTTATCATGGAGCACGAACAGCTCGACTGGATCAGTGCTATTAAATATCTCGCAAAGAAATACCGGATCGAAATTGAAGACAGGGAACTCACCGAAGAAGAAAAAAAACTGGGCAGTGAGCGTGAAAGCATGCTCATTGTCAGTGCTTTTGCACAAAAATTCTTCTCACGCATACTGAATGAATCGGAGGAAGGAATTGCCATTGGATTAAGCTATTTCAGAGAAAGAGGATTTAACGACACAATTATAGAGAAATTTCAGCTTGGCTATTGCCCCGAAGGGAAAAGTATATTTA
>JAGOLH010000027.1 GCA_017994175.1 Bacteroidales bacterium
AAACAGCGGGTATTTATCTGAATTACAGGTTTTATTAACAGGGCTTGTGTATACATTCGCATTCAAGCGTACTCCCAATATATAAAATTCATTAAATTTGTGTTTTAAATATTATTATATAACATGGCATTTCTTAGCTTTTTAACAAAAATGTTCGGTACCAAAGCGGAAAGAGATTTACGCGAAACCCAGCCTCTAGTTGATTCTATTCTTTCGGTTGAACCAGAAATAGCAAAGCTATCAAACGATGAACTCAGGGCGCTGACTTTTAAAATCCGTGCTGAAATAAGAGAACACATACAAGATGAACAGAATCAGATAAATGAACTGAAGCAAAAAATAGAAACCCTCGAAATAAACGAAAGGGAAGCTCTTTTTGACGAAATTGATAAAATTGAAGATGTAATCACCGCAAAAATTGAAGAGATTCTGCTGGAAAAAATCCCAGAAGCTTTCTGCATTGTTAAAGAAACAGCGCGCAGGTTTACGGAAAATGAACACGTGAGAGCAACAGCTCTCGATTACGACAGGGATTTGGCTGCCACTGTTGATTTTGTCAACATTGAAGGAGATCAGGCTGTGTGGAGCAATTCATGGATAGCCGGAGGAAATCTTACGAAATGGGAAATGATTCACTACGATGTTCAGCTCTTCGGTGGTGTTGTATTGCATAAAGGGAATATCGCTGAAATGGCTACCGGAGAAGGGAAAACTCTGGTTGCAACATTGCCTGTTTTTTTAAATGCACTACCAGGCAGAGGCGTTCACTTGGTTACCGTGAACGACTATCTTGCAAAACGCGACTCGGAATGGATGGGTCCGCTATTTCAGTTTCACGGACTTACGGTGGATTGTATCGATAAACATGAACCGAACAGTGAAGCAAGGCGGAAAGCTTACTTGTGCGATATTACGTACGGAACCAATAATGAATTCGGATTCGATTATCTCAGAGATAATATGGCGATTTCGCTGAGTGATCTTGTTCAGCGCGGGCACAACTACGCTATTGTCGACGAGGTGGACTCTGTGCTCATTGACGATGCCCGTACCCCATTGATTATTTCGGGACCTACACCCCGGGGCAACGACCAGCTTTTCGACAATTTCAAACCTCAGGTAATGAAGTTGTATTCGGCTCAGCGCGACCTTGTGAATCAAATTCTGGTGGAGGCAAAAAAACTTATTAAGGATAACGAACGCGATAAAGCCGGATTTAAATTACTCCAGGCATACAAAGGCCTGCCCAAAAATAAAGCACTTATAAAATTCCTGAGCGAGGAAGGCATGAAAGTTCTGATGCAAAAGACAGAGAATTACTACATGCAGGACAACTCAAAACAGATGCATAAAGTTACCGATGATCTGTACTTCATTATTGATGAGAAACAAAATACTATTGAGCTGACTGATAAAGGTATCGACCTCCTTTCGCAAAGCAACGATGATTCGAGTTTTTTTATATTGCCTGATATTGGGTCGGAAGTAGCCAATATTGAAAAATTGGGGCTAAACGACGAACAAAAGCTGGAAAAGAAAGATGCGCTTATAAGAGATTATACAATTAAATCGGAACGTGTTCACACTGTAAACCAGCTACTCAAAGCGTATACACTGTTTGAAAAAGACACCGAATATGTTGTAATCGACAATAAGGTAAAAATAGTTGATGAACAAACCGGCCGTATCATGGAAGGGAGACGCTACTCCGACGGTTTGCATCAGGCTATAGAAGCAAAGGAAAACGTAAAAGTTGAAGCAGCAACCCAAACCTACGCCACAATCACGCTGCAGAACTATTTCAGAATGTATAAAAAGCTGGCCGGGATGACCGGTACAGCCGAAACTGAAGCAGGTGAGTTTTGGGATATTTACAAACTTGATGTTGTGGTAATTCCCACCAACAAACCTATATCCCGCCACGATGACGAAGATATGGTTTTCAAGACCAAGCGTGAGAAGTACAATGCCGTGATAAACGAAATTGTTGATCTCACAGAAGCAGGGCGTCCAGTGCTTGTTGGTACTACCTCTGTTGAAATTTCGGAATTACTATCTCGGATGCTTAAATTAAAAGGCATCAACCACAATGTGTTGAACGCAAAACTTCATAAAAAAGAAGCAGATATTGTTGCCGAAGCTGGTAGAAGTAAAACCGTAACCATTGCCACCAACATGGCTGGTCGTGGTACCGATATTAAACTCAGTAAAGAAGTGAAAGAAGCCGGAGGTCTGGCAATCATAGGCACAGAGCGGCATGAATCAAGGCGCGTCGACAGGCAGTTGCGTGGTAGATCAGGCCGACAGGGCGACCCGGGTTCATCACAATTTTTTGTTTCGCTCGAAGATGACTTGATGCGCCTGTTCGGGTCGGAAAGAATTGCAGGACTCATGGACAGAATGGGACTGAAAGAAGGTGAAGTAATTCAACATTCCATGATTTCAAAATCCATCGAAAGGGCTCAGAAAAAAGTGGAGGAGAACAACTTTGGTATTCGTAAAAGACTACTTGAATACGATGATGTGATGAATGCCCAGCGTACAGTTATCTATAAAAAACGCAAGAACGCTCTCGATGGAGAACGCCTTGGCGTTGATATTGCCAACATGATGTATGACATCTGCTCCGGATTTACCGAAGAGTTTTACGGCAGCAGCGATTACGAAGCATTCAATTTCGAAATGATTAAGGTGTTCTCTATTGAGGCTCCTGTTACGAAAGCAGAATTCTCTAAAATAAGCCATGATGATTTGACTGAAATTGTTTTTCAGAAAGTAATAGAAACCCATAAGAGAAAAACAAAGACAATAGCAGAACAAGCGTATCCGGTAATAAAACATGTTTTCGAAAATCAGGGTTCAATGTATACAAATATCATTGTTCCTGTGACGGATGGCATAAACACCTACAAAGTAATTGTAAATCTTGAAAAAGCATACAACTCCGAAGGGAAAGAAATATGTTCGGCATACGAAAAGAGTTTGGTCTTAAGTATTATAGATGATGCATGGAAAGAACATCTCCGCGAAATGGACGATTTGCGACAGTCGGTGCAATCGGCATCATACGAGCAAAAAGACCCCTTGCTTATATACAAACTCGAATCGTTCAATCTTTTCAAAACACTCATAGAAAAAGTAAATCGCTCCATTCTCAGCACTTTAATGAAAGGGTATATTCCAATAAGTGATCCGGGGCAGGTTTCGGAAGCAAGACAGCAACGGCGCCTCGACACAAGCAGGATGACAGCAGGCAGATCGGAACAGGCCTACAACGATCCAAGCAAGGGAAAACCCAGCAATCAGCCTGTGAAAGTAGAAAAGAAAGCAGGGAGAAACGACCCCTGTCCGTGCGGAAGTGGAAAAAAGTACAAACATTGCCACGGGGCAGGGGTGTGATTTATTAGGTATAATTATTGTAAACCAACATCTGAATTAGGTTTCAACATGATAAAACAGACCAAAATAATGAAAAAGCTAAGCCTACTCTTACTGGTTATCTCAGGTTCAATGTATTGTTATTCTCAGAACAATATTAATGATTCCATTGCAACCTATATCGATACAACACAAATTATAATACCACTGAAAATTGGTATCGATTCGGTAGCCGCAATTTCGGATACCAGCTCAACACTGGTTCTTGCCGAAAACCAAGAAGCAGAGCTTGCTTACAACGATGGGGTAATGCTATTTCAGAATGGTGACTATAATACTGCCATTTACAAATTTACAGAAGCGATAAAACTTCGCAATAATTTCGATAAAGCCTACTTCAACAGAGCAAGTGCACATATGCAACTTCAGGAGTTCGATCTGGCTTACAACGATTTTGATTCCTGCTTGATACTCAACCCGGAAAAAATATCAGCTCTCTACTACATGGGTTATATTAGCTTTTACCGACAAGATTATTCTAAAGCCGCCGGATTTTTCGATATGGCAATTGCTAAAGGATTCAGCGATGCAAACATGTACTATCTGAAAGGAATCATGAGTTTCAACAATAAAAGCTTTGAAGAGGCTATTACCAATTTCTCTTCAAGTATAAAAATTGACGGCAACAATTTTATGCCATATCACGACAGGGGCTCTGTTTACAGACTAACGGATAAAAACGAGCAGGCAATAAGCGACTATTCAAAAGCCATAGAACTAAACCCGAAATGCTATCAGGCATTCAACAACAGGGGGTCGGTTTACCGCATGATGAAAGATTACGACAAGGCGATTGCCGATTACGATAAGGCCATTCAGCTGAAAGAGGATTACTATATTGCCATAAATAACCGCGGTGTAGCGAAATACGAAACCGGTAAATATGAAGAGGCTATCGACGATTTCGATGAAGTACTGCGTATTAAGAAATCATACGCATTTGCTTACAACAACAAAGGTCTTGCCCAATATAGACTAAAACAATATGCTCCTGCAGTGGAATCTTACACCAAAGCCATACAATACGATCCAAATTATGGTTTTGCATACCTGCACCGCGGGAGTGCTCAGGAAATGCTGCGCAAGTTTGATGAAGCTTGCGCCGACTGGAAAAAAGCCGGTGAACTTGGTGTGGATGCTGCAAAAAATTATGTCGGAATTTGTAATGAATAACACTATTACGACTATGAAATATAGAATATGTTTTATCGGAGTTTTGTTAGCAATATCTTCGTATCTGACGGGTCAGGAGAAAGTTGAGATACTGAAGGATGAGTTTAAAACCCCAAAGGAAGGATTCAAAGATGCCTGGGATGCAATAAAAGAGGGCGATAAATTATTCGACTTCGGAGAAGCCGGTTTCCGGAATGCATTATACCCCTATCTTGCTGCATACCAGTACAATCAGAAAAACGCAGAGCTGAATTATAAAATCGGCATTTGCTACCTGTATTCTGTTGAAAAGACAAAGGCAATAACACACTTTGTTGATGCGGTAAAGCTTAAACCCAATGTTGCGGGTGATATTGATTATTTTCTGGGCCGGGCTTATCATCTGACTTATCAATTCGATACAGCCATGTATTATTTCCAGAGTTATAAGCGTAAAGCAGCAGCTAAAGGTGTTAATATTACAGATAAAGATGTTGACAAACGTATTGATGAATGCAAATATGCCAAACAGTATGTTGCAAGCCCCATTAGGGTTTTTATCGACAACCTCGGCGACAATATAAATTCCTCTTACCCCGATTATGCTCCCGTAATTACCGCCGATGAATCGGTTATTGTATATTGTTCACGGCGACCCGGTGGTGTTGGCGACAATATCGACCCTAACGATCTGCAATACTACGAAGACCTCTACACATCAGAAAACATTAAAGGCAGGGGGTGGAGCCCTGCAATCAACATGTCAAATCTGAATACTGAGTATCACGATGCCTCAGTAGGCATTTCGCCCGACGGACAAATTATGTTCACATACAAGGGTGTTCCCGACGGGACCATTTTCCAAAGTGAGCTAAAAGGCCTCTCATGGGGAAAACCAAAAGAGTTACCCTCGCAAATAAACACAAAATACGATGAATCAGATGCCAGTCTCACTTACGACATGAAATATCTTTATTTTGTAAGTAATCGACCAGAAGACGGGTTTAAAACACCAACTTTTGGCGGAAAAGATATTTTTATAACCAATGTTGACGCAAAAGGGAACTGGCTTCCCTGTAAAAATATCGGAGGAATAATAAATACAAAATACGATGAAAGGGGAGTTTTCCTTCACCCTGATGGGAATACCATGTATTTCAGTTCTCAGGGTCATGAATCAATGGGTGGATTTGACATTTTTTATTCCGAAAAGGACAGCCTTGGCAAATGGGGCAAACCAGTTAATATTGGGTACCCTGTAAACACTCCCGATGATGATGTTTTTTTCGTAGCTGCCGGGAATGCACGATTTGGGTACTATAGTAGTTCGCGCGAAGGCGGCCGGGGGTATCAGGATATATACCGTATCACTTTCCTTGGTCCTGAAAAACTCATGGTGTGCGGGTCGGAAGACAATTTACTTGCCGGAAGTGAGATGGCCGTACAACAGAAAGTTGATGTACAGCAAACGGTTGAAGTTCGAAAAGTGCGTTTGACAATTTTAAAAGGCACCATTACCGACTATCTTTCGGGAGAACCTGTTGAAGCCGAGATCGAAATTGTTGACAATGAAAAAAATGAAGTAATTTCTGTCATTAAGTCAAACAGCTCAACAGGTAAATATCTGGTGAGCCTGCCCTCGGGAAAGAATTATGGCATTGCTGTGAAAGCCCCCGATTATCTTTTCTACAGTGAAAACTTCGACATACCTTATTCGCAAGATTATCAGGAAGTAACCAAAGACATTGTACTTAGTAAGGTGACCGTCGGATCTAAAATCATCCTGAAAAACATTTTCTTCGATTACGACAAAGCCACCATCCGCCCAGAATCGGAAAACGAATTAACACGCCTTGTTACATTACTGAATGCATATCCCAAAATGCGCATCGAAATAGGAGGGCATACCGATAGCCACGGAAGTCTTCAATACAACACAAAGCTTTCAAGCGACCGCGCCAAAGCCGTGGTTGATTACCTTGTAAGTAAGGGCATTGATGCATCACGACTCGAGTACAAAGGATATGCTTTTAATGAGCCCATTGCCACCAACGATACCGATGAAGGGAGGCAACAAAACCGCCGCGTAGAATTTAAAGTTCTGAGTATTAAATAAACAGCCATGAACAAAACTATAATTTCCTTACTGATAGCAGTTTTCGTTAACACAGCACTTAATGCACAAACCGATGTTAAGTTCAAAAGCTCAAACTTTTCGAACAATCCCAAAGGATTTCAGAACGCTGTTAATAATATTAATTCGGGAGATATAATTATTGAAGAAAAACGTAATTACCGTGAAGCCCTGAAATACTATCTCCAAGCTCAGGATTTTAACCCAGATTGTGCTGAATTGAACTATAAAATAGGAGTATGTTACTACCATTCCGAAAAAAAACATATGTGTTTGCCGTACTTCGAAAAAGCTTATCTGCTCGATCAAAAAGTAAATAAAGATATTTGCTATTATTTAGGCCGCGCATATCACCTAAACTATCAGTTTGAAAAAGCACTGACTTTTTTCGATATGTTTAAAAATTCAAGGGGTGTTACTTCCGATTTGCTTAAGCTAACGCCCAGACATATTGAAGATTGCAACAACGCCATGACACTCATTCTCGACACATTACAGGTAGAGATTGTAAATTTAGGACCCTCCGTAAACACCCAATACCCTGAATACAACCCACTTATCACTGCCGATGGTGAAGAGATGTTCTTCATCAGTCGAAGAGAAGGTACAACCGGTAATAAAACCGATATCAATGATGGGATGTATTGCGAAGATGTATATATTTCCGATCTGGTAAATATCAACTGGACAAACGCTAAAAACCTTGGAAAGCCTATTAATACTGCGAAGCATGATGCTGTTCTGGGTATTGCGCCAGACGGCCAGCAATTGCTGACATATATCGATATTAATGAGGGAGATATTGGAATTTCCGTTTTACATGGTTCAAAATGGTCGAAGCCCGAACTCCTTAACACGAATATCAATACGCAATACCACGAATCGAAAGCCTGCCTCTCACCGGATGGGAAGCAACTTTTCTTTATTAGTAACAACCCCAAAAACAGCATAGGTGGAAGAGATATTTTTGTGAGCAAACTTGGGAAAAACGGAGATTGGGGTCCTGCCGAAAATCTGGGCAAGACAATTAACACCAAATTCAACGAAGAAGGGGTTTTTATTCATCCCGATGGTCGTACCATGTACTTCAGTTCCGAAGGCCATAACTCAATGGGGGGTTACGACATCTTCAAGTCGGTGCGCGATAGCTTAGGCAATTGGTCGAAACCGGTGAATATCGGATTCCCTATTAACACACCCGGTGATGATGTTTTTTATACAGTATCGGCAAGTGGCAAAAAAGCATATTTTGCTTCGTACCGCGAAGATGGGTACGGTATGTACGATATATATGAAATTCGATTCAAAGAGAAGAAACCCGATGCAATTGCGACAAATGAACCTGAAAAAGTATTGGTTACCGTGCTGAAAGGTACTGTAAAAGACTCGAAAACATTAATACCAATCGAAGCCAAAATCGAGATCATCGATAATGTTAAAAACGAAGTTGTTGCTACTTTCTATTCGAACAGTGCCACAGGGAAGTACCTTGTAACATTGCCTTCCGGCCGTAACTATGGAATAAATGTAAGCCACGATTCATACCTTTTCCATTCAGAAAATTTCGATATTGCCGACACTACCGATTATCAGGAGATAGTGAAAGATATTTTGCTTCAAAAGATTGAAGTGGGAACAAAAGTGGTGTTACGGAATATTTTCTTCGACTACGACAAGGCAACACTTCGCCCGGAGTCAGCCGCAGAGCTCGACAAACTGATTGCCATTCTCATGAAAGAGCCCATGTTGAGAATCGAAATATCAGGGCATACCGACAACAAAGGCAGTCATGAGTACAATAAAAAACTTTCTGAAGGCCGGGCAAAAACTGTTGTTGACTATCTTGTAGAGCATGGCATCAAACGCGATAGGCTTGAGTATGCTGGATATGCATTCGATCAGCCTATCTCCGATAACGACACCGAAGAAGGGCGCCAGCTAAACCGTCGTGTCGAATTCAAAGTACTGAGCCGCTAATACCGAATGTTTGTTAAATTTTGTTAAACTGAAAGTCCGTTAATTGTTGATGGCTAAAAAATGTGTATTTTGCCAAAAATCATTGAATGCGCTTCCTGAGAATTATATCAGAAAACTTTAAAATTGCATTGATATCAATGCGATCCAACGTATTACGTACAATTCTTACAGTCCTTATCATTGCCGTGGGAATTATGGCTCTGGTTGGCATTCTTACCGCTGTCGATGCCATTAAGAACACCATTAGCAGCGAATTTACCAATATGGGGGCCAGCACATTTACCATAGTAAAAAAAAGGATGCACACCCGTGGCGGCGAAAACGAACTCAGGCAAACTGCCATCCGTGATATAACTTACGATGAAGCAAGGCGCTTTAAAAATTCATTCTCTTTTCCTGCCAGGGTTTCGGTAATAGTTGATGCTACCTGGACAGCGACTGTGAAATACGAAAATGAAAAAACAAATCCAAATATTCAGGTAATGGGTTCCGACGAAGATTACCTGTTTACATCCGGGAATGAGATTGGATTGGGCAGAAATTTTTCACCCAACGAAGTTCAAAGCGGAAGTAATGTCGTAATTATCGGGAATGCTATTGCGGAAGACATTTTTAAAAACAAGCAGTCACCGATTGATAAATATATTAACATTGGTAACGGCAGATACCTTGTTATCGGTGTCTTGAAATCGAAAGGTACCAGTTTTGGTGGAGCTGGCGATAAATTTTGCATCATACCTCTTACAAATGCCCGGCAAAACTTTACCGACTACGATCTTTCTTTCGATATCAGTGTGCTGCCATACGATGCCGGCAAACTCGACCTTGCTGTAAGTGAAGCTGAAGGTCTTTTCCGCAATATTCGAAAGCTCACAGTGTACGATGAAAACGACTTTGAAATTCGTAAAAGCGACAGCCTTGCAAATATGCTTATCGAAAATATATCAGTGGTTACAATTGGTGCAACCATAATTGGACTTATTACTCTTTTGGGGGCTACTATTGGACTGATGAATATTATGCTGGTTTCGGTTACTGAGAGAACACGGGAAATAGGAATCAGAAAAGCCCTAGGTGCCCCCTCACGTGTGATAAAACAACAATTTCTCTTCGAATCGGTAGTAATTGGTCAGGTTGGAGGCATTCTGGGTATTGTCCTGGGTATTGTTGCAGGAAATCTTGTATCAACAGCAACGGGCGGAAGTTTCATTATCCCATGGATGTGGATTCTGCTTGGGGTATTACTTTGTTTTATTGTGGGTGTGATTTCCGGATATTTCCCTGCAGTAAAAGCAGCAAAGCTTGATCCTATTGTGGCACTACACCATGAATAATTGATAACCTGAATTCGTTCTTCGTAAATCTTATCAATTCATCTCCGGTTAGCAAATTGGCACCTATTGAACACAATTAAATCCTACAGAACCCGTATATGAGAAAACTCCGAATTGAAGAACTAAACAGAATAAATGTTGAGCAGTTTAAAAACATTGCTAAAATTCCTTTGGTTATTGTACTCGATAATATCCGTAGTCATCATAATACAGGTGCAGTTTTTCGTACGGCCGATGCTTTTCTTATCGAAAGACTTCTTTTATGTGGTATTACGGGCTCACCTCCCCATCGCGATATTTACAAAACCGCTTTGGGTGCCTGCGAATCGGTGGAATGGAAGTACTATGAAAGCACTTTGGTAGCGGTAAAAGAGCTGAAACAAAATAATTATGTGCTGCTGGCATTGGAACAAGCTGAAGGGAGTATTCCCCTCAGCAGCTTTCAGGCATACCCCCACTTAAAATATGCGCTGATAATAGGGCATGAAGTAAGAGGGGTACAACAGGAAGTTCTGGATTTATGCGACATGTGCCTCGAAATCCCCCAACACGGCACAAAACACTCGCTGAATGTTAGTGTAAGTACCAGTATAGCAATATGGGAACTAACAAATAAATTAAGCAAGGCATGAGCGAAACCTGGGATAACCGGTATAGTACAAGCACATTTGTTTATGGTACTGAACCCAATGTTTTCTTTAAAGAGGTGGTACTGCAAAATACTCCCGGAAAAATTTTACTTCCCGCCGATGGCGAAGGGCGAAACAGTGTTTATGCTGCAAGCATTGGATATGACGTCCACGCTTTCGATTTCAGTTTAGTGGCTATCGAAAAGGCAAGGCAACTTGCTACTGCAAGAAATGTTACAGTCAAATACAAACATGCTGATTTTAATGTTGCAGATAAATTGTACCCCGACAATAGCTTTGACTATCTGGCACTTATTTATGCACATTTCCCTCCGGAAATTCGCAAATTGCACCACCACATGTTACTTCGCAAACTCAAACCAGGAGGTAAGCTTATATTTGAAGCGTTTTCGAAAAAACAAATGCCCCGCACTTCAGGAGGGCCTAAAAACGAAGAGCTTTTGTATTTAACCGATGACCTAAAACATGATTTCGGCTCACTTTCGAAGCTGTCGGTTACCGAAAACGAAATTTCTCTCAACGAAGGTGAGCTTCATAAGGGTGCTGCTGATGTAATTCGGATTCAAGGTGTGAAATAATGCAGCATATTTGAAAAAAAAGTTGTCTACGCAGCATAAAATTTCAACAGGTAACATGAAAGTAATTACTTAATTTTGCAGCCATGTTTATCGAAGGTTTAACAGCATGGGGGCTCGATGCTTGGATTATTATACTGATCCTTGTTGTTTCGGGGTTTGTGGTGGGAGTAATCAATACGGTAGCCGGAAGCGGAACCGTAATCTCCTACTCATTATTTATGGCTCTGGGTATGCCCTCCCCTCTTGCCAACGGTACAGTGCGTTTAAGCGTGGTTATGCAAACGCTCACATCGTCGCTTAGTTTTTACAGAAATAAAAAACTTGACATAAAAAAGGGATTGATCCTTGGGATCCCAATCGTAATCGGTTCAATTGCCGGGGCACAGATTGCTGCAAGTATCAATAAGGATCTTTTTGAAAAAATTGTCGGAATTTCGCTATTAATACTTTTATTCTTCATCTTCTATAACCCAGAAAAGTGGGTAAAAGGCTCTCTCGAAAAACAACAAAGAAAAGTTTCTGCCTGGCAGTATTTGGTTTATTTATTCATAGGCATTTATGGTGGGTTTCTTCATATCGGAGTTGGCATTTTTCTTTTGTCGGCTTTGGTTCTTCTTTCCGGGTACGATTTGGTAAGAGCGAATGCTCTAAAAGTATTTCTTGTTTTTCTTTATTCACCGGTTGCTTTAGCAATATTTATTATGAACGGGCAGGTCGAATTCCTATTAGGGTCTATTGTTGCGGTAGGTAATATTTTCGGTGGGTGGGTTGGATCTCGAATTGCTATTAAAAGAGGTTCTGGCTTTATCAGAATACTTCTTGTTATAATTATTGCAATCTTCAGCGCCTATTTGCTGGGGTTGTGGGACTTGGTATTTTAATGAAAAAACAGGTATGCGACTACAATAGCTGCTATTATACCAGCAAAATCGGCAATCAGTCCGCAAGTTAAAGCATAGCGGGTTTTTCTGATACTAACGGACCCAAAATATACGGCAAGAATGTAAAACGTAGTGTCGGTGGCCCCCTGAAATACGCAAGATAAACGTCCTACAAAAGAATCGGCTCCATACTGATTCATTGCATCCACCATTAAACCTCTGGCACCACTACCACTCAAGGGTTTCATTAAAGCAACGGGTAATGAGGGAACAAAATCACTGTTTACTCCCATAGCTTCGAAAACCCATGCTATTCCATATATTATAAAATCCATCGCTCCTGATGCCCTGAAAACACCTATACCAACAAGTATGGCTATGAGGTATGGAATGATTTTAATTGCAGTACTGAACCCTTCTTTAGCTCCTTCGATAAAAGAATCGTAGACATTCACTTTTTTTCGCAAAGCCAATGCAATGAAGCTGATGATTATTGTGAATAAAATTAAGTTACCTGCAATCGATGATACCGTATTAATATTCTCTGATGATAAGGTAGAGAAATAGAAGATTATTGCGGCTATAAACACCGATAAGCATCCCAAATACAATAATATGGTTTTACTGAACAGGTTAATCTTCTGCACTACCGATACAGCAATCAAACCCGCCAATGTACTTATAAAAGTAGTTATCAAAATAGGAATAAATATATCCGACGGGTCAGCGGCTCCCATCTGTGCACGGTATACCATTATGCTGATAGGGATTATTGTCAGCCCCGAAGTATTCAAAACAAGAAACATTATCTGTGCATTCGATGCTGTATCTTTCCTTGGGTTAAGCTCCTGCAGCTCTGCCATGGCTTTCAGTCCCAGCGGTGTTGCAGCATTATCCAGCCCCAGCATATTGGCAGCCACATTCATAACCATTGATCCGTGCACCGGATGGTTTTTAGGTATTTCGGGAAATATCTTGTTAAAAAACGGGCCGATAAGCCTCGCCAAAATTCTGATTGCACCGCCGTTCTCCCCTATCTTCATAATTCCCAGCCATAAAGTCATTACACCGGTTAAACCAAGTGATAGCTCAAATCCCAGTTTGGCCATATCGAAAGTGCTGTTCATAATTGAGGTAAAAACTACCGTATCTCCAAAAAACAGAAGTTTTACCAATGCAACAACAAAAGCAATAATAAAAAAAGCAATCCAGATGTAATTCAGTACCATACCATGAATTATCTACCATAAAAATAGAGCTTTGTTTTAGCTGACAAAGAATACACGATGAAATAGTATCAACAAACTAATTAACAGCAGCTGTCAAATTATTTACAATACTGTTGTAATAAGAATTCCGCTTCGGGGTGACCCAAATGCGCCGCCTTGTGCCAGTAGTAGCATGCTTTTGCGTTATCATCAAGCCGGTGTTTGCACCATCCCAGCGAAATGTATGTGTCTGCATTCCTTGGGTTCAGGTCAAGAGCCATAAGGTAGTCGCTTACCGCACCGGTATAGTTTGTCAAATTTGAATAGGTCTCTGCGCGTAATAAAAAATACAACTCATTACCGGAATTCATGGCGATAAGTTTTGACAACACATCTACGGCTTCGGAATTGATTCCGGCATTCAATAAAACAACAGAAAGTTTATACCATACCTCTTCATGATCTTCGAAGAAGCGCAGATAATACCTCAAATCGCTGATTGCCTGTTCATAAATCTGAGCATTATTACTGGCTACCGCACGTTGTAAATAATAATCTATTTCGTATGGGTTCAATTCAATAACGTCAGAAATATCGATAACTGCCTTGATATATTCATTCATAGCTGAAAATACTTCTGCCCTGCGCAACAATAACTCATATGACAGTGTATCTTTTAAAATCCCGTTTACCTTTTTCAGTGCTTCTTTATATTGCTTCAGTTCAATGAGGGCGTCTGTCTTCATCAACTCTGCCATGTAAGTATAACGCGAATTGGAGAAACTGTTATTATCATGCAGTACTTCAGTAAATTCCTTCTGTTTCAACAAATATTCAAGTTCTGCAAGTACCAGTTTCTCTGAATCAGGTTCAAAACCCCTCCAAAATTCACTCCATTCCTTCGATGCAAAAATGTACCTGAAACATGTATCCGCTTTAACATCTGCAATATTAAAAACTTCTGGAAGTGTCAGGAACTCCTTCAGCTCATTAATCGCTGCCTCAACATCATTGACAAGTGCAAGGCAACGGGCCATATTCAGACGGGCCGTCGCCTGATCATACGGTATTAGCAATGCATACATACGTTGAGATTTCAAATAGTTTCCGGTTTTAAAATACAGTCCGGCATTCAGTCTGATAAATACAGCATCTTCCGGGAAAATACCGACAAGAGAGTCGGACAATGCAAGAGCAGCAGATGTATGCCCCTTTTCAAAATCCGATAAAACCCTGAAATAATAATCTGCTTTGCTTTGACCAAAGGATGCATTCAAACTTATCAATAACAATATTGTAGAAATTATCAGCTTCATCATTCAGAGGTGGAGTTCACATCCGTGGCCGTTATCACATGAATAAAGCCTGCAAGATGCCTGATATTCAATCCTGTAAGTCTCTGTTCATATACATCGCAAACGTAAAAATACACGCCATCGCTTACTATCCGGTTGTTTTTAAAATATCGGCCATCCCAGCGAATTTCAGGGTCGGTAGTTTCGAAAACGACAATTCCCCATCGGTTCTGGATTGTCATTCTTATTTCTTCAACAAAATAATAGGGTTTTACCGGAGTATAATAGTCATTAATTCCATCTCCATTCGGCGTAAAAATATTGGGTAAAATATAATAAGTGCAGTTGTCGAGGCATACTCTGTTCGAGGGTAAACTTTTATTTCCAAAAGAATCGACAGCAACCACTGTATAGCACCCTGCCATGGTTTCATCGGGAAAATGTCGGAAGAATGCCGTATCATGATTTGCACTGGAATAGACCTTATTCTCAATACCATCAAGAACTGGAGAATAATACACTTCGAAGTAAGCAACATCAATCAGGCAGCTATCTGGTATGAACCAGCTAAGCCGGTTAAACAGGCTGTCGCAAACACTCACTGCAGTAAGAACGGGAGGACACGGAGGCACCGTATCGATAGGCGTACCGCAATTTTCCTGCGACAGGTTAATAATTGGGTTAACGAATCCCGGTATGCCATACGACCCTTTGCTGCGAACAAAATAACAGTATTGTGTGCCATTATCGAGTTGTGTATCGCGGTAATAATCATTCCCGGTAATATCAAGTGAATCGAAAAGCATGGTTTCTGGACTTTGTTTGTACACGGTGTATTCTGTATTAACCCATGGAATATTTTTATCGAAATGCAATACCAAAGCATTGTCGTCCGATTCGATGCGCAAGAAAACAGAACTGGCAATATGTGGTGTTCCTATGAGAAAGCGGTTACCTTCCTCATCATTGTAGAACTCTATCCTGTATGAGTACGGGTTTTCCAAAGTATTAAGCAAACTGTCATAATAAATAGTATCATTTATCCCAGCCAGCGAATCAATACGTTCAAGGTTTTCACCAAAGAGACCTTCCGACCTGTATATCAAATACTTATAAGGACCTGGAGCTGCAATGGCATCAAATTCTGTAGGTTTTGACCATGCCAGATATATTCTGCCTTCATCAACGCTGGTTTCCAGTACACTAACATTTGTAATTGTGGGAATACCTCTAACCAACTGTGTACAAACTTCTTCGGAGGCATAGCCCTCGATTCCGTCAGGAAAAACGGGTGTAATAATATAACAGTACACAAATCCCTGCGAAAGTCCTACCCCGTCATTATCATCAATATAAGTTGTTGTAGTATGTCCTGCAACTGTTTTTACCAGGGTATAACCTGTTTCTTCGGGAACTCCCACTTCGCAGGAGTCTGGTACAAATCCTGAGGGATTGATTCTCCTGTACACATTATACCCGGTTACATTGTAACATGCATCCGGAGTCCAGCTAAGTGTAATAAAATCGTTACCTGACGAAATGTTCACATTTTCCACTGCCGGTCCAACGACATATATGCTGATGTTTTTAATGTACACCAAATGCACTTCGCTGTTATCATCCTCAGCTTTAATATTTACGATATAGGGCTGCCTACGTACATGTTCACACACAGTCTGCCATGTAAACAAACCGGTTGCTGTTCCATTTCCGGTATATTCCGATTCAATTATTGCAGCACCTTCTGTCATGATAAAAGGGCCCCCATTGGCTGTAATTGACAAAGAATCGCCATCATCATCAGTCACTGTGAAAGGCATTTCTAGTTTGGTTCCTGCCAGTATACAAATAACTTCCTGAGCATTAATTTGCGGTGCATGATTATCAGTGTCATATACCTCTATTTGCATATCACGAATGATTTCCCCAATCTTAATTCCTTTACGCCATTCTTCAATAATCATGGCAATATTATACACACCCGTATACATTGGTGTATTCCATACAAGATCACCGGTAAGCTCATTCATCGTCAGCGAGTTACTGGCTTCGGGGAAGGTATACCCTTCGATTGGCTCACCATTTTCGCCACGACAGATTGTGAGCTTATAGGCCAGGCTATCGCCATCAGGGTCGAATGCCCCTGGATTGTGAATAAATAGCTGCCCGACTGCTGCCTTATCGACAGGAGGCTGAGTGAGAACTGGTGTACTGTTTGAACCCAAAGCTGCATTGATTTGCATAGTGGTTGAAATTGCAAATAGTGTATTCACTGAATTGGGTATGTTTTCAACGCCAAAATTTCTGTTTGGGTCTTCTACCACTAAAGTATATATTCCGGGGCCCGGATATGTGTGAACACCTACATAACGGTTTCGTTTGTAATAGTCGGGCAAAAACACTTCTTCAACGCGGGGAAGAATATCGCCTGTATTGTCTCCCCATAATATTTCGAGTTGAGGACGGTCGGCAGTATTACCCGGACCGGTAGCAGTATAGGTGATTATAGTAACTTCAAATGTAAGATCGGTAAGCTGCCTGTAAGTAATTTCGCCGGCACGGTTGTGCGTTGCAAAAGCGTTGGTTACGGCAATGCATACAATTAACAGTATGGAATAAATGGTTTTCATCATACTTATAACCTTCAAAGTTACAACATATTTTGCCATATATCCGAATTATTTACCGAGCAACGCAAAATTTACGGAATTTAATCCTATAGAATTTTCAATTTTTCGAAACGTTATCATCTTAGACCGCTGTTTATTTGGACAGGTAAAATTTTGTGTTTCCAACAGTACCATTTATTTATTAATTCTTTTTTTTTTGTAATTTTAACAACAATAACAAAACAACTCGCTGCCATGACAAAAATTTCTATTCTCATTCCGATACTTGTTTGCTGCTGGTTTTCTGTCCAATCGCAAAGTTTTGATTACTCCATCACGTTTTCTGCATCAGGAGAAACTTCACTTGTTGAAACTGTTACTGTGCAAAATATGACACAATGTACCGAAGAAACACTGAGTGGTTCTTCAACCCTGCATCTCGTGTATTCGAGCAGTATTGGTGAGATTGATCAGAATAACGGTTTTTTTGTTTACCCCAATCCAACTACAGACCAATGTATTATCAGTTTCCCTGTATTTGAATCAGGATTGGTGCAGGTGAAACTATCGGAAATCTCAGGTAAGGTACTCTACAATGATGAATTTCAAATGCAAGCCGGAAACAATAAAATGATTGTAACTGGTTTAGGTTTCGGTATTTTATTGTTGCAGATTAAAACTACACAAACGACATTCACAAAAAAAATCATCGGAAGTGCTGACGAGAATGTTGCTCCTTCTGTTAATGTTGAGTTTTTAGAAAATTCGGGTATTATTAAATCTTCGCAAACCAAAGAGATTGTTGATATGGATTATAATCCCGGTGACATTTTGCTATTCAAAGGGGTTTCAGGCAATTATTCAAATTTTATAACACTTGTCGCTACGGAATCGACGCTTGTGACGTTTCATTTTAATGATGCAACCGACGGTGATAACAATCATTACGCAACGGTAGTTATCGGTGAGCAAACATGGATGGCCGAAAACCTCAGAACCACAACTTTTATTGATGGCTCTCCCATACCAAAAATGGAGGATCCTACCGAATGGGCACAAGCTTCCGGACCGGCATTTTGCTGGCAGGAAAACGACTCATTGACTTATGCCGAATCGTTTGGAGCACTTTATAATTGGTTTACGGTTAGCAATTCGGGGAAAGACGCAATGAGTATTTGCCCTTTGGGTTGGCACGTATCTACGGAAGACGACTGGGTTACATTGGGCGAGTTTCTGGGAGGCAACCCTATTGCAGGAGGTAAGCTTAAAACTTTCTGTGGTGAATTCTGGAGTGAACCCAACGAAGGTGCCACCAATATAAGCGGTGCGAGCATCAAGGGTACAGGGTTACGAACTATTTCTGGCGTTTTCGGAGATACAATGTATCAATCCTACTTCTGGACGCCAAAACAATATCTGCCTGAAAACGCCAGATTCATTAATGTGAGCTATATTACATCAGAATTGAATTTTTACGATATCGTATTAACCTATGGATTTTCAGTTCGTTGTGTAAAAGACTGATTACCCACTTATTGTAAGTAGATTCCTACTTTTTACCAATCATTTGGAATTTTAAAATTTCAAAATTTGGGGACGATAATGCAGTAATTTTTATAATTTTAACGAAATTTTTCACGCAATGAATAAGATTGTATTAATAACAGGGGCTACTGCAGGAATAGGGAAGGCAACAGCAGAACTCCTAGGAAAGAATGGCTACAGGATTATTATCACCGGACGCCGGCAAAGCAAACTCAGTGAGCTGCAGGATACCCTCAAACTGAAGCATAATTGCAGTATCATCAGCCTGTGTTTTGATATACGCAACCGCAAAGAAGTGGATAATGCTATCGATAGTCTCCCAACGGAATGGAAAGATATTAGTATTCTGGTAAATAATGCCGGACTTGCAGCAGGTTTCAGCCCATTTCAGGATTGCGAGATCAGCGACTGGGAAAGAATGATTGATACCAACGTAAAAGGCTTACTCTATATAAGCAAAAAAGTTATACCCCTTATTATAGCTCAGGGAAGCGGCCACATTGTGAATATTGGATCCATTGCAGGTCGAGAAGTATATCCAAACGGCAATGTATATAACGCCACAAAACATGCTGTGGATGCCCTGTCGAAAGCAATGCGCATCGATTTGCTCAAGCACAATATTAAAGTTACTCAGATTGCTCCGGGTCTTGCAGAAACTGAATTTTCCGAGGTTCGTTTTCATGGTGATAAACAAAGGGCAAAAGAGGTATATAAAGGTTTTGAACCTCTTCATGCCGAAGATATTGCCGATGCTATTCATTATGCAATAACCCGTCCTGTGCATGTCAACATCAACGATATGCTTATTGTTCCAAGTGCTCAGGCCAATGCTTACAATATCAATAAGATTATCGAAGAAGAATGGTAATTGGTAATGATGCACTAATAAGTTTGATGCATGACTTTGCCATACCTGCTGCTATAGAAGCAGGAAAAACTTGTATGAAATTTTTCGGCAGCGTTTATCACGTTGAATACAAGCAGGACCTTTCCCCGCTATCAGAAGCCGACATGGCAGCCAATACCATTATCGCACAGCTTCTGAAGAAAACAAGGATACCCATCATTAGTGAAGAATCTTCGCAAATTTCTTATACCGAAAGAATTAGGTGGGAAACATTCTGGTTGATTGACCCCATTGACGGAACCAAAGAATTCATCAAGGGCGGCAATGACTTCACCGTAAATATAGCGTTGATTCATAATCGGGTACCGGTTCTTGGAGTAATCTTTGCCCCTGCCCTAAATACAATCTATTTTGGATATGCAACCGCCAATGCATTCAGGGCATTGGTTCATAGCAATAATGAACTCACTTCAATAGTTAAACTTCCATCGGAAAAGCCTGAGTTGGTTACTATTGTATCGAGTAAATCACACAAAAATATCGCCACAGAAATGTTTACCGAAAAAATCAGGAATACATTTCAAGACACAAAAAATGTGAGCATCGGGAGCAGTCTGAAACTCTGCATGATTGCCGAAGGAACCGCTTCGTTATATCCAAGAATGGGATCTATCAACGAATGGGATATTGCAGCCGGGCATGCGCTCGTTAGAGCCTCGGGCGGACATGTAATCAATATTAGCACAACCAGTGAGGTCCTCTATAACACCGAGTCGCTCACCACACCTGATTTCATTGCATGCCTCGATCCAGTTCTATTGTTTCAGGTGATTTAAAACGCTGGAAATAAAACCTCATAAAAACCAAGTCTATGAAAAAATTAATTTTAACTGTTTCAGCTACTCTGCTTCTAAATGCTGTAATTCAGGCGCAGGAATACAAAGTAATCACAAGCGTAGAATCGATTGTTCCTATGGGTGTAGGTCGTTCTCGAATCATTGAGCATCAGGAAAAAATTGATGCAGGAGCGTTTACCACCTATCGTGAACAAGGCACAGACACAAAGCAGAGTGAGGTTAGTCGCGATGAAATTAAAATCGACAAATTCGAGGAGACAAAGTTGCTCAATTTCTACAGTGCTGTAGGTATAAATTTTAGGAACATTGCATCGAACGACGCTGTAATCTCAGCCAAAATCAATCAGATGATTGCCGATGGCTGGGAGCTCGCCTTTGTTGTTACCGGCGTTGAAAGTCATGGCAGCAAGGACGACGATAACGGCATTTTCATTACAAGGTATATTTTTAAACGGCAGAATTAGAAGACCTGTTATTATCTGCAAAAAAAATGGAGACTGCCGTGAGGAAATCTCCATTTTTTTAATTATCAGATTTTATTGCTTCACAATATGTAGGATTTTATCATTGCCAGAGCTCCCTGAAATTCTGATGATATACATACCATCGGCAAAGTCCGACAAATCTATTCTAATCGTTTCTCCTTCAATCACACTATTTAGAAGCATTTTACCATCGAGAGATGTAAGAACCAAACCATGATAATTGTCAGAGTCATTTTTCAGGACTATTTCAACAATTCCCGAAGTTGGGTTCGGATAGGCAGTAATTGTGTTATCATTGCTTTCAATTATGCCTACATTGATAGTAGCACTGGCCGGATTCGACGGATCTGATTCGGAGTCACTGCACACCGAAACTACATAGTAGGAGTATTCAACCTCTTCTTCAGCAGTGACATCGAAGAACTGAACGGATGTAGTATTTACAAGCAGAGCACCGTTACGGTACACATTGTAGCTTATTGCATTGGGTGCGGCATCCCAGTTCAACACAATATAATCAGCTGTAGCAGTGGCACTAAGATTTTCCGGTGCGCTGCATTCTTCCACTGTTATCAGGCTAAAATTGGCCACAATGGTCGAATTTGATGTCAGGTTTGAATAGGTGTACGATGAAACAGCTCCAACGTCATTACCATCAACCAACACTGAAGCCACTTCGTAGCCATTCTCCGGAGCAATTTCGAATGTTTGTCCCGATCCGCAGTTTACATCTACACTTCCCGATGGGGAAATACTTCCTCCCGCACCAGCAGAAGCAGTTATGGTATAAGTCAGTAATTCGAAACTGACTGAAATAGTATGGTTCGCATTAATATTATTGAAAGTGTAGTTTGTAACTGCGCCAATACTTGTTCCATCAACGAGTACATCATCAATTTGGTAGCACGAGGAGGGGGTTATTGTGAATGTCTGACTACCATTACAGGTTACGCTTGTGTTACCCGAAGGAGTAATACTGCCTCCTGTGCCTGCAGATGCGTTTATACTGTATGTTATCACGCTGAAACTTACCGAAATAGTATGATTCGCATTTACATTGTTAAATGTGTATGTTGTAACAGCTCCAACACTGGTACCGTCAACAAGCACATTGGCAATCTGATAGCAGGCATTGGGAGAAATAGTGTATGTCTGACTTCCGTTGCAAGGCACCGCAGTACCACCTGAAGGTGAAATGCTACCACCGCTTCCTGCTGATGCAGTAATGGCATAGGTAGTGGCACTGAATGTGGCTGCAATGGTATGGTTGGCATTTACATTTGTAAAAGTGTATGATGTAACCGCCCCCACACTGACTCCGTCAACAAGCACATCGGCAATATGATAACAAGCATTGGGAGTAATCGTATAGGTCTGACTGCCACCCTGACTTACCGTTGTAGTTCCTGCAGGACTTATAGTACCGTTAGCCCCGGCAGTTGCGGCTATGGTATAGGTTGCCGTACTTCCAATAGTAGCACAAATCTCCGGCGAAATACAACCATCGGCATAAACAGCTTCAACACAATACTGATGATATCCTGTTGTGGCTGAAGAATTTGTAAAATTTGTACCTGCAGCGTTTCCAAGAAATACATTATCGCAATACACATTGTAGCCTATGGGAGCTTCTGCCACTCCTCCCCCGTCGCCAATATACAAATCGTCAAGCATAAATATAAATGCATCTGCTGAAACGCATTGAATGGCAACATATTTTGCTGTAGCAGGAATTGTGTATGTATATAGTGTCCATGTAACTGGTGCCTCAATATAGTTTGTTGTTACAAATGTGAAATTTGCCTGTTGTGTTCCTGTTGTAGAATAAGCAACCTTGAAGCGTTCTAAGCCATATGTGCTTACATATGACTTAGCATAAAATGAGAAAGTAAATGCTTCATCAAAGTTTAATTCCGGGCTGATAATCCAGTCGTTAGCGGCAGATGAATTGGACGGACTAATATCTGCAAAAACTTTGTTACCAGAATGTGCACTCCCATTGGGGGTACCTCCAGTAGTGCCAGCATGGTCGAAAACAATATAGGCCATAGCCGAACTTTCATTGGTAAAATTAAATGCACTGGCACCAAATGTTGCTAAGGCATCACCGTCGATATATGACCACCCCACAGAGCCAGGAGAGTTAAGTGTCCATGAGGTGTGCGACTCAACATCTTCTGCAATATTGCCCGCACCTTCGGGTTCTATCCATGTAAGTGTATGCGTAGTGCTGTTTACTTCCGCAATGCCGAGGTCAGAAGGAGAATCGCAGTCATTGTTACTGCCGTCGTTTACAACCACGGTAACACATTCGCGTAGGTAGCATTCTTCGTTATTGAACAATGCAGCCACACAATATTCGTATGTCCCGTTAGGAACGGAACTCTGTGTGTAGGTAGTGCTTGTGGTAGTTGACTGCAATACGCCGTCGCGGTAGATATTATACCCGGAAACACTACCTTCGGAGGGAGCTGACCACGTCAGGTTCACAGTTGATCCGTCAGAGGTTCCACTAAGGGTATTTACCGCCCAGCATGGGGTGCCTCCCACACAGGTAACGGTTTGGTAGATAGTAGTTGTATTAAAGGCGGTTGCTACTAACAGTGCATCTCCCTGAGTCAGACTATGGGTAATAGAATATGCTCCCGATGAGTTGGTTAGTCCATGATAGTAGGATCCGTTCTGCGAAATGCAAATAAGCACATTGGCAGCGGGAGTGCTACCAATATATGCCGTTCCGGCAAAAGGAGTACCAACAGCAGGACTGGTGTTGCTAAGAACAAGTGCCACAGGTTGTTTTGTGCGAAGCTGCAGGCTGGCATCGCCAAAGGTTGCCCAGGTTTTTGTAGTTTCGGTATCCTGCGATGTGTTCGACTCAGTAAGCATGAGGTTCATTGCGTTTACCACAATGGATCCGAAATGAGTGCGCTGCTCCGAAGTGGTAAGGCCGCTCTGTCCGGAATAGGATGAGTAGTTGAACCCTCCGATAAGTATATCATAGAAATAATCCTGTCCCCTCATAGGAGGGTTCCATGGCTGACTTATAGTTGCAAACCACCCAACCACAGCTCCGCCACCGCTTTTGCGTAGCCATGCTTCGGCAAACACTACAGAACTGTTATGAAAAGCGCCTACCAAACAGGCCACAGAAACCACAAAAGGCAACTTATCACCATTAGAAAGATTATTTACGTTTGTGTTATAGAAACTTGCCGTAACCCATTGTGTATAATCGCCATGTCCGCAATATGCAATAGTTGAGCCACCGGTGTTGATATGCCCCGCGAGAGTTGTGGCATTTGCACCTGATTGATAATTCTGGCGGTGGGTGTCATAGGTAAATCCGTCGAGACGCTGGGTATAGATACGCTGAATATGCTGATAGTCATATTCTGAGTCATCACCGGTTCCTTCTTCGGAGCCAACACCGATAAATGTTTCTCGCCATCCCGCCACATTGTCTGGTTCTTTTTCGTATTTAATGGCTTTGTTTATTTGAACGGTGAGGTCCGCTGCATTAGCGCATGAGAACCTGCCTATGGCAATATCAGCAAAATTGTCGGTACCCGAAACGCAACCCATCTGCGGATCCATGGGGGCTCCAACATTGTAAGACGATGACACTACTGAACTGGTTAGCGTGTTCGATTTAATATCAGCCCAGTCGCCAACAAGCTGCACATACAGCAGGTTCGGGTTATTGTTGTAAGCTGTCTGTATTGTCGATGTAACATTGGTTCCTGTTGAAACGGTAGTAACCGTAACATTATAGCCCATTTCTCTTTTCCAGGTTACATAGGGTGTAATCGTAGAAGCATACGACGTAGGTACAAGCACCAGTAAATCACCGTATTCGTCCATAGCAAGGTCTGTTTTTGTTGCTGAAGGGGAATAGTTAAGAAACATACTCCTGTAGATACCTTCTACTTCTAAAATTCGGTTTGTATTATCCACAATAAGCGGATTTGTTGGAGTGTGGTTATTTTCGGTAAGCTGCACTACAATGCGGGTGTATACCCTGAGAACACCTGTTGCCGCATTATATCGGAACGGTATTACTCGAACCGCAGTACCTCTGACATCGCGGAAAATAAAGGGTTCATCCATACCAATATGCTGTTGGGGGTAGAATTCATCAACCAACGAAGCTGGATCTGTCCAGTAAGGTATTGTGGATGGGTCTTCACTACGTGCAATTATACCCCTCGATGGAAGCATCGGGTGCTGAAGTTGAATGTCGTAATACGAAGCTTCTGCAACCGCTATATCCACGTCTTTTTCTGGTGGCAGCTGAATGGCAGCACTTATAACCGGCAATTCTGCCCAACCCTTTTTGTCACAAACCGCAGATGTTCCCATAGCAATGGTCTGATAAATAACACCATCGTGAGTCACCTGATTAAGTGACCAATCGGCAAGATCGAAACTAATTTCGTAAACATTTTCGTGAGGCTGTGAAAACCCTGCATAAAAGCCCTGCTGGGCAAATGCATTCGCAGTTAAAAGCAAAACTGCAGCAATCAAACCATGTAATTTCATAATCGTATTGTTTTTACACATTAAAAATCGGACAGATGAATACAATATAGATACAAATTTACAAAAAAAATAAGATTGTAATAAACTGAAAATCTAATTCTTAAAACATTTTATTAACTGTTTTAGAATTTCCATTAAAAAAGCTTTTTACCTTTGCGCAAAATGAAAAATCTATGAGCTCAGAATGGTTTAATTATCTGATATTGCCCTTGCTGATATTTACAGCAAGGATTTTTGATGTATCGATTGGTACTATAAGGATTATTATGGTATCGCGAGGAAAAAAACTCATAGCACCGCTACTGGGCTTTTTTGAGGTATTGATATGGATTATCGCTGTAAGTAAAATTATGGAGCATCTCGACAACTGGGTAAATTTCATATTTTATGCTGCGGGTTTTGCTGCGGGCAATTACATTGGGATGATACTTGAAGAAAAGCTTGCCATGGGTACTGTTGGAGTAAGAATAGTTACTGCACGCAGTGGTATGCAGCTTATACAAACACTAAAAGAAAAGGGGTACGGACTAACCTTTATGAATGCACAGGGCAGAGAAGGAGAAGTGAATGTAATATTCCTTACAGTAAAAAGGTCGAGCCTGAAAGAGCTCATACCGCTGATTCAGAATTTCAATCCCAATGCATTTTACACTATCGAAGATATCAGGTATGTGAGCAGCGGCTATTCAAATTCGGCAGCTGGGAGCAGGTCGCGTACAGGCATGCTATGGCGCAAGGGAAAATGATTTTTTTGTTGCGCTGCAATAAAATAATTATAAGCATTGTTTTAATTATTGAAGTAATCATTTGCGCATGTTATTTGTATATTGCTGTAAAATTTAGATAAATTTGTTTTTTACAATGAAGCTATTTCGCGTTTCGATATTATTTCTACTGCTTTGTTTAAGCAGCATAGTTGCTAAGCCTGCATTCATACTGCTACCGATGGATGAAAGTCAGAAAAACCATCTTAAGGCCTATGGCATCACGTATTGGATACTTCAAAATCAGATTGAAGCATGGTGGTTGTTGAATTATCGCGGTGGCAGTTTTCTAATGCCTTTTGCCAAAGAAATTGAAAGCGAATGCAACATCAGGGGTGTTAGCTATGAAATCATTGCCGATGCTCAAAAAAACGCCATTTTCAATGAGATATCTCAGCCTGATGTAAACATGGACGCGGTGAAGCTTGAAAAGGCACCTAAAATTGCCGTGTATTCCCCACCCAACAAATTGCCCTGGGACGATGCTGTAACTCTTGCCCTAACCTATGCTGAAATTCCGTACGATATTGTTTATGACGAAGAAATTGTTAACGGAGAGCTCAGCAAGTACGACTGGTTGCATCTTCATCACGAAGATTTTACCGGTCAATATGGCAAGTTCTACGGTTCTTACCGGCACATGCAATGGTACCAAAACCAGCAGAACGAAATGGAAGCCATGGCAGCCCGGCTGGGATTCAACAAAGTATCGCAACTCAAGCTATTTGTTGCAAAAACCATAAAAGCCTATGTTGCCAATGGCGGATTCATGTTTGCCATGTGCTCCGCTACCGACACCTACGACATTGCTCTCGCTTCCGATGGTGTCGACATTTGCGCCCAGATGTTTGATGGCGATGCCGCAGATCCTGTGGCTCAGCAGAAGCTCGACTTCTCAAAAGGGTTTGCTTTCCGCGACTATACCCTAATTCAAAACCCGCTGGAATATGAGCATTCCAATATCGATGTCTCAAATACCCGAAAAATGAGTCAGGAACAAGATTATTTCACTCTTTTTGAGTTTTCGGCAAAATGGGACCCTGTTCCAACCATGCTTTGCCAGAATCATAACAATATGATACATTCGTTCATGGGGCAAACTACTGCCTTCGACAGTCGCTTCGTAAAACCCGATGTGCTTGTGATGGGTGAAAACAAGTCTGTCGGCGAGGTTAAATACCTGCATGGTGAATACGGCAAAGGAATGTGGACATATTATGGCGGTCACGATCCTGAAGACTATCGGCATTATGTGGGTGACCAGAAAACCGACCTGTCGTTATACCCAAACTCACCGGGATACCGCCTTATTTTAAATAATGTACTTTTCCCGGCTGCAAAAAAGAAAAAACTTAAAACCTGAGTAATTTTCCCTGTTTTCTGTCACACGGAAAATATTATATTTATAATCTGAAAAATATCATTTTTACTTCAATTAAAACTTATTAAACATTTTGCTATTATGGTAAATGAAACACATGATAACCCTAAGACTGAAATGGATCAGGAACGACAATCTGTAGTACCACAAGAGAGTTTACCGCAAAAACCACCTAAGAAGCGCAAGCGCAGAACCGGATTAAAAATTTTTATTGTTCTCGTCCTTCTTCTTGTGGTATTGTTGTTTTTCCTCTCCGACATTGCAAAGTGGTATATCGAAAACAATGGCAAAAGTTTGGTGAACCGAAACATCAGCATCAGCGAATTGCATATCAATTACCTCAAATTCAGTGTTTCTGTAAAAGGGTTTACACTTTATGAACAAAATGAAAAAGACAGTTTTGTAAGTTTTGATGAATTACGCATCGATTTCGACCCATGGCAACTACTCAGCAATCGCTATGCTTTCTCAGAGATAAAGCTTGTTAAACCTAATATCAGTGTGATATACGATGAAAAAGGTTTTAATTTCGACGATATCATTGCTTTTTTTGATACTTCCGATGAGCCTGACAGCTCTGATGAAGTAGTAAAGTACCTTGTAAAAAACCTGAATATCACGGAGGGATTTATACGTTACGAAGATAAAACCATTGCCAGTGTAACCGAGCTTAAGAACCTAGGAATAACTATTCCCGAGATTGCATGGGATAACAGCCGGTCGGAATTGGGAATCGATTTTGAGATGGGCGAAAACGGAAAAGTTTCGCTTAGCGGTGCATTCGATCAGGAAAAAGGGCTGTATGAATTGCATGCCAAAACCGAGCAACTTGACGCCTCGTTGCTGAAGGAATACCTAACCGATATCGTGGATGTTGGCTCTATGGGAGGCGCACTTTATACCGACCTAAGCATTACCGGCAGCATCGACAACCTAATGAATATAATAGTGAAGGGTGAAGCAGGGGTTCAAAACCTACTTTTAACCGGTCCCGACATGAAACCTTTTGCCACGGTGCAGGATATTCATGTTATTATCGACTCACTGAATTTGTTGCGCGAAAACTATTGCATTAATTCAATAGAAATCAACTCGCCTATAATTTCTGCCGTTCTGGCAAAAGATGGGGCAAACTACGACAAGGTGCTTGCACCTTTCTATGCTGATACCTTGCCCGATCCGGATGATACCATTGAGATGCATTACAACATCGATAAGCTAAGTATTACTAACGGTACAGTTTCGTACCACGATTACACCCTGAACAGACCTTTTATAATGGATATTTCGGATATTGAATTCCGTATGGACAATTATACCGATTTGGCGACCAAGGTTCCCCTCGATTTTAAAATGTTAATAAACGAAACCGGGAAGATTAGCGGGAACGGAACAGTGAATATGCTAACGCTTGATGGTCTCGATATGGTGTTGAGTGTTAAGAACATGGATATGGTCTTTTTGTCGCCCTATGCTGAATATTTCCTTGCACGCCCCATTACAAAAGGAGTAATGAATTACGATTGCTCGGTATATATGACTCCTGTTGCACTCGAAAACAACAATCATATTAAAATTGTTGACCTTGACATGGGTAAAAAGACAAAGGATACAACTGCTTATAAAGTACCCATAGGGCTTGCATTATACATTTTAAAAGACCGCAACGATGTTATTGAATTCGACCTCCCTGTAACCGGGAACCCCTCGGAGCCATCGTTTAAACTGAGAAAAATAATTTGGAAAACATTGGAGGAGTTTATGATTAAAACCGCTGCAGCACCTTTCAATGCAATTGGGAATGCTTTTGGCGGAAACCCCGAAAAATTTAAGCAAATTGAGTTCTCAATGCTTCAGGACAGCCTCAGCGAAGAGCAGTCGGCGAATTTGAGTAAGATTGCTACGATGATGAAAAAGAAAGACAAGCTGGCATTTGAGTTTATCCAAACAACCGATCCTGATCTTGAGAAACAATTACTTGCCGTAAGGGAATGTAAAACTCAATACCTGAGGAACCAGAAACCTTCTGAAGATTTCGGTATTATCCGCAAGAATGCTGCTTCGATGCCGTGGAATGATACCGGGTTTTTATCATACATGGGGCTTACTCCAGAAACTGATGAAAACTCAGTAAAAGGTGCATGTATGCAGAAGATAGGAAACGATAAAGCACAATTGATGCTAAACCAACTGCTCACATTGCGCGAAAATCTAATTCGCAAATATTTCGTTGATAACAATGTGCCAATCGAAGCATACACTATAAAAAATATAGATTTTCGCAATATGCCCGACGAAATGAAGACACCTAAGTTCATAATTAATGTCACACTGCGTTAAAATGGAAAAAAGGGATGCATTCAGGTGTAAATATTCCTTAAATCATGCTGCATAACAATACTTTTAATGCTTTCTATGATTTATCTTAGCGCATTGCGATTTTAAAAACATAACCAAATTATAAAACTATGGCTGGAAAAACCTTTGTAGAAAAAGTTCTGGAGGCAAATACCGGAGCGATTGTGTTCCGTAAGCCTCATATTGTTCTTACCCACGATAATACCGAGAGTATTAAATCGACCTTTAACAAAATGGGTGGTACTAAAGTTCATGACCCAAATCAGCTGTTAGTGGTACTCGACCACAACGCACCTCCCACAAGTGCCAAACTGGCCACTTCTTATCAGGTGATACGCAATTTTGTAAAGGAACAGGGAATTAAAAAATTCCATGATGCCGGAGATGGCATTTGTCACCAATTGGTTGCCAATTATGCAGAACCTGGTATGATAATAGTGGGTTCCGACAGCCATACCTGCACTGCCGGTGCTTTCAACGCACTCGCTGCCGGTATCGATCGTACTGAATCGGCCGGGTTGTATTTGAAAGGGGAAACCTGGTTTCTTGTTCCGGAATCAATAAAGATAACCCTCAAAGGAAAATTGCAGAAAGGTGTGTACGCAAAAGATATTTCGCTTTGGATTATAGGGATGATAGGCTCTGATGGGGCCAACTACATGAGCATTGAATACCATGGCGAAGGTGTGAAAACCCTGAGTATCTCTGAAAGAATGACGCTGGCTAACCTTGCTTCGGAGATGGGTGCTAAAAATGCAGTGTTCCCAGCTGACGAAGTACTCGAAAAACACCTTGGTAAAAAACTAAACGGTGTGTGGGCCGATGCCGATGCCAAATATAGCAAGAGCATTGAAATAGACCTATCGAAGATTTTCCCGCTGGTTGCTGCTCCGCACAATGTCGATAATGTGAAAGCAGTATCTGAAGTGGAAGGCACTCAATTGAATCAGGGACTTATTGGTACATGTACAAACGGACGCCTCGATGATATCAGGACTGCTGCAGAAATTCTGGATGGTAAAACAGTGGCTGCAGGATTTCAGCTACTTGTAATTCCCGCTTCAAAAGCTATTTATCTCGAAGCTATGAAAGCCGGTTATGTCGAAAAACTGATGTTGGCTGGTGCAAATGTGTTATCCTCATCTTGCGGACCTTGTCTTGGGACAGGGCAGGGAATTCCCGGTGATGGATTCAAAGTTATCAGCACGGCCAATCGTAATTTTTTGGGTCGCATGGGCAACGAAAAATCGGAGATTTTTCTGGCTTCACCAGCAACAGTAGCATGGTCGGCAATTCACGGAAAAATTACTGATCCAAGAAATATTCAGGCCGGAGACAAATTCCCTTACCAGTCGCCGCAATCGGCAACCGTTTCGGTCGATCCATCCGATAACAGAAGACTTGGGAACGTGTGGAACTACAAGGACACCGACAATCTCAACACCGATCAGATGTTTGCAGGCAATCTCACATACAACGTACTCAGCTCTGATGCCGCTGCCATTATGCCTCACCTCTTTGCAGGTTTCGATGTGAATTTTGCCAAAAATGTGCAAAAAGGCGACATCATTATCTGTGGCGATAACTTTGGCTGTGGTTCTTCGCGTGAACACCCATCTGTTGGCCTGGCTCACGCTGAAGTGAAAGCAGTTATTGTGAAATCGGTTAACCGTATTTTCTACCGTAGCTCAATTAACCAGGGTTTGGCACTTATTGTTCTTCCCGAAGTGGTTGATGCATATAAGCCCGGCGACAGCGTAGATGTTATTTTCGAAAAAGGTCTGGTTCTGATTAATGGTAAAGAATATCATTTTGAACCACTTCCCGACAAACTGATGGGTATCATCGAGAAGAAAGGTTTGGTTAACTGGATTAAAGGCTAAAAGCAAAAAGAATACATTTTTAAACCTGAGAAGCAGGGTTTCTCAGGTTTAATTTTTTTACAAACCATGGTATTCTGCAAATAGCGAAATAGATTATCCAAGCAATGAAAATACCTGTTATTGCTCCGGCTATTATATCGGAAGGGTAATGAACACCTGCATATATTCGGCTATAGCTCACCAATATTGCCCATGCAAGCATAATGGCTGTAACAAGACTATTTCGAAACAACAGGCCGGCCAAAACAGCCAGACCAAAGCTATTTGCAGCGTGTGATGATACAAAACCGTACAACCCTCCAGTATAGCCATTCAACAAATGCACCTGACCTGTTAAAGATAAATTATGAGAAGGTCTGTAACGTTCAACTGCATTTTTAATGAAACCTGAGATCTGGTCGGTGCATAAAAAGCAAAATGCCAGGATTAAAAAAGCAAGCCAGAACCATTTACTAAATCGTCGGTAACACATCCATATTAAGTATATTATAAATGGCAGCCAAAACCAACTTCCGGTTATAAAGAACATCAGGCTATCGAAAGTAGGTGAATGCAACGCATTAAAAAACAGGAAGAGTTGTTGGTCGATATTTTCGAGCCGCTGTAACATATCAGTCAGGGTTGTTAATGGTAGTCCAAAGAAGGTCTTTCAGTCCGGATAACCCGGTTCCGTTAACCGAGGAAATAAAGACATAGGGAACATTTTTGGGAAGCGATTTTTTAATCCATTGTTGTATTTCATCATCAATCAGATCGCATTTGGTTATTGCAAGAAGGCGTTGCTTAATCAGCAATTCCGGATTGTACTTTTTTAGTTCGTTAACGAGAATCTTGTATTCCTTTCCTATGTCGTCGCTGTCGCATGGTATGGTGAACAGCAATACCGAATTTCTTTCAATATGTCGTAGAAAGCGGATTCCGAGTCCTTTACCTTCGGCGGCGCCTTCGATAATCCCGGGGATATCGGCCATTACAAATGATCGGTAATCATAGTATGACACAATGCCCAAATTTGGTGTCAAGGTCGTGAATGGGTAATCGGCAATCTTTGGTTTCGCAGCTGAAAGCACCGACAGCAGCGTTGATTTTCCCGCATTCGGGAACCCTACGAGTCCAACATCAGCCAACACCTTAAGCTCAAGTATTATCCACGCTTCGGTGCCGGGAATTCCGGGTTGGGCGTAATCGGGTGCCTGATTGGTAGCCGACTTGAAGTTATCGTTGCCAAGACCTCCTTTGCCCCCTTCAAAAAGAATCAATTGCTGCTCGTCTTCGGTTATCTCAAGGAGTTTTTCACCGGTTTCAGCATCGATAGCTACTGTGCCTAGTGGTACCTCAATAATACGGTCTTCTCCGTCGGCACCGGTTTTTCGAGCTCCGAGGCCCGGTGATCCGTTGCCAGCGAAAACATGTTTCTGGTAATATAAGTGTAATAATGTCCACATGTGGCGGCTCCCTTTCAGGATTATATGCCCTCCCCTGCCACCATCACCACCATCGGGGCCACCATTGGGAACAAATTTTTCGCGTCTGAAATGACGTGATCCTGAGCCACCGTTGCCCGAACGGCAAAATATTTTTACATAATCGATAAAATTTTCATTGCTCATATCAGGTCGTTTTATGCATCCGGTCAATATTCAGAGTAACGGACACGAGTGCGTATTATTTGCAAACATAAATAAAATGCTGAAATAATCATCGGCCCTGGCTTTTGAATAAGCATACATAGTTAAAAAAAATAAAGGCGACAAATTGCCGCCTTTACAAGAATTTATACTGTTAAAAATTACTTCACGATTTCAATGAATGTAGGATCTTCGAAGAATTTATAGAATTCCATATCATTCTTTGCTTTAGTCTTAAGGCTTGCATTTTTAGCTGTAGCTGTACGCAGGTTATTAAACATTTCATCTTTAACGCCTTTACGTGCGTTAGCAATGGCTTTCAGATAATAATTCATTGCATTGTCTTTATCGGCACCACAACTTGCTGCTTGTATTGCTCCATCATAATCTTTGTTGAGGAGCTTTGCCAAACCGGCATCGAATGAACAATCACTACCAAAATATTCTGTAGCTGCTTTGTAGTTGCCTTCTGTAATACTTATAATTCCCTGACCATAGCTGGCTTCAGAAATACCTGTTGCAGAACCATAATATTCTTTTGCTTTTGCAATGTCGCCCTCAACAAGAGAAACTGTTGCAAGGTTGTTAAATACGGTTGCATTGGGCTGTAGAGCTTTTGCCTTTTCGAGAGATGTTTTTGCACCACTTATGTTGTTCATTTCGTACTGAACAACACCAAGATTATTGAAACCCCTCCAGTCTTTATCGTATTTATCGGTGTATTTGGTGTAAATAGCCAACTTTGTATTGTTATCGGTGAACAGTGTTGCAGTGTAGAATAGTTCTTCCTGAACCAATTTTTCCGGGTCTTTTGCCCAAATAGCCTTCAACTCATCATCGGTATATCCGATATTCATAGTATTGATCGTAATTTCGGAACGACGAAGTTGTGGGTGAATGTCCTTTTCTAGTTCATCGAAAGTTTTTGACATATTGCGGATTTCCTGTTCACGAACCACTGGGTCAGAATTCATTTGAACAACGCGTAAGATCATATCTTTATCGGGGAGATTCGATTCCTGAACTGCTTTTTTGAAACCATCCCAATCTTCAACTACATAGTCGGTTTTTACAAAGTCTTTATTCTCAGCATCTTTAATTTTCTTGAATTCTTTTGCCAAAAAATCCTGAGCGGTTTTTGAACGTCCTGTTGAAACCGTAGTGTTTCTTTCGATGGTTCCTTCGGGTGAAGCATAGGATTTTACGGTAACGCCTTTGAATTCTTTGCGGGCAGCCGTATCAACAGTAACTATATATTCCTGCATTTCAGTAATATCAGTATCTTTAATTTCGTTCTTTTTTAGGTCGGTCTTGTTTTTATCGTAATTGATGATTGCAGATTTGCTTTCAGCAATATCTTTAATAAAATTATCTTTTCCGGAAACAACTTTTGCGTATGGATCAACGAGTGCTGGGGTAGCAATTACGCCATAAGCAATAACCTCAGGTTCGAAATCCGATTCTTTTTTGCCCTGCTTTCCGTGAATACGAAGCTCAAGACGCGACATTTTCATTCCGTCAACATAATCCACTTTATCGGTATAAGCAAATTCTCCACCGGATTTGTAAACAATCACCTGATTATTTTCTTTAATTTTCTCACCCTGAACATAGATAGTAGTGAGAGCTTTTTCTCCGCCTTCATACACTAGTACCGGAGTGATTTCGGCTTCTACTTTTTTGCTAAAATACTTCTCAGGGAAATGACCGGTTATTTTAACCTCAACTTTTCCGCCATGCATTTCGAGTACTTGAGGAACTACTTTGTAGTCGATGTCTTCGGCATTTTTAATCATCTTTTTAAGACTTGCGCATCCCGACATAGCTACAACAAATGCTACGACCAAAGAAATTGTAACAAATTTTCTCATAATGTATTGTTTTAAGTTTATTGTTCTTTTTTAATTAAACTAACATGCAAATATAATAATGTTTTCATAAAACACCAATAAATAAAGCAGTTTTTTACAATTAAAATACCACTGTATTCATACCATTTTCATAGCTTCCATTGATTATGGTTTCCACAAGATTGCCATACGAAATTTCGTCATGCATAAAATCCATATCACCAATATCGATTACAACACAGGGATAATCGTTTTGCTGCCTGAAAAAAGTAAAATATGCCTGTTCTATTTTTCTCAAATATTCCGGCTGGATGTTCTGTTCATATTCCCGTCCTCTCATTTTAATTTGCTGCAGCAATTTCTCAATGCTTCGGTGCAGATAAACATACAAATCGGGTTTTGGTAGTTTACTGTGTATAATGTCGAACAACTGCCTGTAGAGATGGTACTCATCATCACGTAGTGTATTACTTGAAAATATCAGCGATTTATTGAAATAATAATCGCTGACAACAACGTCGTTGAAAAGATTGTACTGCGATAGTTCTGTCTTCAGTTGATTGTAGCGTTCAGCTAGGAACGACATCTCAAGCGGAAAAGCAAAACGTTCGGGGTTTTCATAAAACCGAGGTAAAAACGGGTTATCAGCAAAGCGCTCGAGTATGAGCTTTGCATTAAACTGTGATGCCATTTTACAAGCCAGGCTGGTTTTACCGGCACCAATATTTCCTTCTATCACCAGAAATCGTAAATTCATGGAGTTAAAAATAAAAAAAAATCCTGCATGAGCAGGATTTTTAAATGTAATATCACGTATTATTTTTCGAAAAGCGGAGTGAATTTCATGTTATAAAAGGTAAAAGCGTACACATCGGCATATTCTGAAATAATTTTATCGGTTGGTTTTCCTGCACCATGCCCGGCTTTCGACTCAATCCTGATAAGCATAGGTCGTTCGCCTTTGTAGCTTGCCTGCAATGTGGCAATGTATTTAAACGAATGTGCCGGAACGACCCTGTCATCGTGGTCGGCAGAAGTAACCAAAGTTGCAGGGTACTCTACTCCCTCTTTAATATTATGCAGGGGTGAATATTTATACAGGTATTCGAACATTTCCTTGCTATCAGCGCTAGTTCCGTAATCGATAGACCAGTTTCTGCCAATTGTGAACAGATGGTAGCGCAGCATATCCATCACTCCAACGGCTGGTAAAGATACTGCAAACAGGTCAGGGCGTTGATTTGCCACGGCACCAACGAGAAGTCCTCCATTCGAGCCTCCCTGTATCGCTAACCGGGCGGGCGATGTGTACTTTTGCTTGATAAGGTATTCGGCTGCTGCTATAAAATCGTCGAAAACATTTTGTTTGTTCAGTAGGGTACCCGCTTTATGCCACTCTTCGCCATATTCTCCTCCTCCACGCAAATTTGCCATTGCAAACACTCCTCCCTGTTCAAGCCACAACAGCCGAACTATGCTGAAATAAGGTGTCAAACTGATATTAAAACCTCCATAACCGTACAGAATTGTCGGGTTACTTCCATCAAGGGCAATACCTTTTTTATGTACAATGAACATAGGTATTTTTGTACCGTCCTTTGATGTGTAAAAAATTTGTTTGGTTTCGTATTTTGTAGCATCGAAATCAATTTGTGGGTTTTGATAAATTTCCGACTTGTTTTTCTCCACATCGTAGCGGTATATGGTGGCAGGTGTAGTAAACGATGTAACCGTATAGAAAGTTTCAGGATCTGTTCTTTCACCGGAAAAACCGGCAATTGTGCCAATTATTGGGATATCAATATCGTACAGATATTTCCCCTTGATGTCGAAAACTTTTACAACTGAATGGGCGTCAATCAGATAAGATGCAATAATTTTATCTCCAAACACACTCACGCCCTGCAGAACGCCTTCCTCTTCAGGAATTATATCCTTTCTGTATTTAGCGTCTGACCTTTTCGGGTCAATGGATATGAGTTTGTACTTTGGAGCATTATCATTGGTAAGTACAAAAAACATCCCGTCATAATGCCCTATTACAATGTATTCATTATCGAAATTATCGATAATTTTCTTAACAGGTGCATTTGTATTGGCAAGATCTTTATAATACAATGCATTGCCCGAAGTTGACTGACTTGCATAAAGTATCAGGTATTTCTCATCATCGGTTACATCAGCCGAAAAATTTATTTCAGAATTCGATTCATCTTCATAAACGAGCTGATCCGCCGACTGTGAATCACCTATTTTATGATAATACACCTTATTGTCTTCATTAACCCCACTAAACTCTGACCCTTTTGCCGGTTCAGGATAACGGCTGTAGAAAAAACCATCGCCAAACCATGCCATGCCTGAAAACTTCACCCATTTGATATTGTCTTTCAGATCGGTCGCTTTTTCAATGTCTCTGACGTAAATTTCCTGCCAGTCGGAACCGCTGCTCGAAACTGCATAAGCCAGATATTTCCCGTCACGTGAAACACCTATCGACGACAACGACACAGTTCCATCGGATGAAAGCTTGTTCGGGTCAAGCAGTTCAATATCATCACCTTGCAGGCTGTTTTTATAGTAAAGCACATTCTGGTTCTGAAGTCCGTTGTTTTTATACAGAAAATACCGATTACCTTTTTTGGTTGGAGCCGAAGATTTCGGGTAATCCCATAATTTTGTAAGACGTTGGTGTATCTGCTTTCTGAATGGTATTTGTTCCAAATAAGTTGAGGTAACCTTATTCTGCTCTTTTACCCAGTTCTCCACTTCATCCGCAGTGTCGTTTTCGAGCCAGCGGTATGGGTCAGCAACAATAACCCCGAAATAAGTATCAGTAACATCAGTTTTTTTTGTCTCAGGATAGGTAAGCTTAATTGTTTTAAAATCGTTGCCACTCTTACACGAAATTATTGCTAAGAACATAATTGCCAGGTATAAATATTTTTTCATAGCTCTTTTTTTTGTAAAAATAGCAATATTCAACAGTGCTGCTTCTATGCTTAACACATCTTTAACAAAATAGCAACTTTTAAAGGCAAACGCATTCAATGCAATCTAATTATCATCAGTAGCCTTAATTACATCGACAAATATGCTGAATGTTAAAATTATTGATGAATTTGCATGTGTGTTATCTGAAATTTAACAAATACGTTAAATTTGCCCAAATTTGAATTATGAAAAAATTTATTCTTTATTCACTGTTGGCTTTTATAAGCATTGCATTGCATTGTTTGGTCAGAACGATGACTCCACACATGTAAAAACAGGCTGGAACTTTGGGTTGCTGCCGGTGGTTTCTTATAACTCTGATCTCGGATTTCAGTACGGATTGCTCACCAATGTGTATAATTACGGTGATGGTAAGGTTTTTCCGAAATATTATCACTCTATCTATGCTGAAGTTAGCCGCTATACAAAAGGATCGGGTATATACCGCCTTTTTTATGATTCGGAATATCTGATCCCGCACATCAGGCTCACAGCAGACATATCATATCTGCCTGATCAGGCCCTTGACTTTTACGGGTTCAACGGATATAATTCAGTGTACAACACCCGCTGGACAAATGATGAAAATATTTCTGATTACAAGTCGCGCATGTACTACAAGCATCAGAGGAATATTTTCAGGGTTAAAGTAGATTTTCAGGGTAAAACAGGTATTAAGCATCTCAACTGGGCTGCCGGGTACGATTTTCTTGATGTTAAAATTGCCTCTGTACCTATCGATAAGCTCAATAAAGGGAAAGACAGTACTGAGATGTTACCTGATGTTAATTTGCTGTACGACGACTATGTAGATTGGGGAATTATTAATGATGCTGAAGCAGACGGGGGAATGCATCACAGCGTCAAAGTCGGAGCGGTGTACGATACCCGCGACAACGAACCCTGCCCAATGAAGGGAATATGGACAGAATTGGTACTTTTCAACAGTTTCAGCAATGAATTCACCTTCGGGAAACTGGCATTTACCCACAGACAATACTTCACAATTGTACCCAAAAATCTATCGTTTGCTTACCGTTTGGGATATCAGGGGATTGTGTATGGTGATGCCCCGTTTTATCTGCTGCCTTATATGATATACTCTTACCTGCCGTCTTCATCTATCGACGGACTGGGTGGTAGCAAATCGGTGCGCGGTCTCATAAGAAACCGTCTCGTAGCCGACGGAGTTGTGTATGGAAATGTGGAATTTCGATGGAAATTTGTGCGGTTTAATTTTATCAAACAACAATGGTACCTTGCCTTAAATCCTTTCTTCGACTTTGGACGCACCGTTCAAAACAGGTTGATTGATGTGCGTAATATTCCTCCTACGGTGAATCAGAGCATCTATTTTGATTATGGGGCTGAAAGTTTTCATTTCGCTTATGGAGCAGGGCTTCATATAGCCATGAACGAAAATTTTG
>JAGOLH010000099.1 GCA_017994175.1 Bacteroidales bacterium
TTTTTACTGATCGACCTGAACGATTCGGCACAACCCGTAATACATGTTCGCACCTGGCAACCCGAAAAAAATCCCGATGGCAGCATTTATGGGGTTGAGAATTTTTAAAACTCAGTTTATAAGCCCTTTTACTTTTCAGCTACTGGTTTTTCAAATCAAGTTCAGGTTTTATGCACTTTGTGGAAGTTGTTTTATATAGAACATTTTTCTATTTTTACTAAAAAAACATGAAACACATATTATTGATTTTCTGCCTGCCCCTGTTGTTGGGATGTATGTCGTTATCAGCCCAGGAAAAAGCTCCATATCGTATTTACGATTCCAAAGGAAAAGCAAGTACTTATAGCGAAATGTTGTCAAAAACCTCCGAAGCCGATGTGGTATTGTTTGGAGAGCAGCACAACAATGCTGTTGCCCATTGGTTTGAACTGGAACTTGCAGCGGACCTGTTCCAGATGAAAGGCAATAATCTCATGCTTGGCGCCGAAATGTTTGAGGCTGACGAACAACTGATACTTGATGAATATGTGAATGGCACTATTACAGAAAAGAATTTTCTGGAACAGGCACGGTTATGGCCCAATTATGCCACCGACTATGCTCCGCTTGTGAATTTTGCACGCAATAACAAGGTTTGCTTTATTGCAACAAATATCCCTCGCCGCTATGCATCGATGGTTTCCAAGGGAGGTTTCGAAGTACTTGATGCTTTGAATGAGGATGCTAAAAAATACATAGCCCCACTTCCTATTGAATATGATGGGAAACTGAATTGCTACAAAAGCCTTTCAGACATGGGTGGTATGGGTGGTATGGGAATGGGTGGAGGTAATTCAAACCCCAACCTGCCAAAAGCACAGGCAATAAAAGATGCTACCATGGCCTATTTCATTATTAAAAACCTGTTGCCCGAAACATTATTTCTTCACTATAATGGTGCATACCATTCCGATAACTACGAAAGCATTGTCTGGTATCTCAACAAATCAGATAAAAAGCTGAAGATTATTACCATATCAACGGTAGAACAATCCGATATCAATGTGCTTAGCAACGACTACAAAGGCCTTGCTGATTTTATCATTGTTGTTGATGAGGATTTTACAAAGACATACTAAGGTGTAAATATAGGGTGATGAAATCATTATAAATGACGAGGTGTTTTAAAGCAGAATACAGGAGACAGAATTAAGAATACGGAAGGGTACGTTTCGTTGGGCGAGGGAAACCTACTGCTCCAAGAGATTTTGGCAACATCAAGCCAGAGGCAAATGCCTTCGAATTAACTACCGCTCCCTTCTGTATTCTATCTCCTGTATTCTACATTCTGTCTTCTCCAATTTAATAATACGTTACTGGTAGTATTCGCAACCCTTTATAAAATACTTCGTCTTGTACATATTTAATTCTGAATTATGAAAAAAGCACTAATTATTTGTTTGATAGCCTTGGCTACAATAAATGTGTTTTCGCAGGGTAAATCGGCTCTCTTTATTGGCAATAGTTATACATATTACAACGATGGGGTGGGTTACTGGGTGCAAAAAATTGCGAATTCTCTCGGAGATGAATTTGAGTACCAGATGGTTGCTCCCGGTGGTTATCAATTTAACCAACATTGTGTATATACCCCGACTTTGGATGCAATAGCCCTTGGATCGTGGGACTATGTAGTTCTTCAGGAGCAAAGCCAGATGCCTTCATTTCCCCCTGAACAGGTCGAGACAGAAGTTTTTCCGTATGCTACAATTCTTTGCGACAGCATCAGGGCTGCCAATCCATGTACCATTCCATTGTTTTTTATGACATGGGGAAGGGAAAATGGCGATCAGACTAACTGCCCGTACTATGAGCCCCTTTGTACGTATGAGGGGATGCAACTGCGGTTGCGCGACAGTTATGTGCAGATGGCGGTTGACAATGAGGCCGAGGTGGCACCGGTGGGAATGGTTTGGAAAACTGTACGCGACAGTTTGCAGGATACTCTTGCTATTTATGCAGGCGATTCAGGTGGGCACCCGTCATTGTTAGGCACATACCTTGCTGCATGTACATTTTATGCCTCTATGTTTCATAAAAGCCCGGTGGGTGCATTGGTTCCCGAAGGACTCGAAGCGGACGATGTGCTGGCAGTGCAGGAATATGCAAGCATGATCGTTTTCGACAGCCTAGTTACATGGCAAATAGATACCCTGACTGTCAGAGCCGATTTCCAGGCAATGTATCTTACCAAAGATATTGAAGTGTATGGGTATTTGCAGAACTGGAGTGTGAATGCTGACTCCTGTTACTGGGATTTTGGTGATGGAGAATTTGAATGGCAGTACCCTTACAATCCCAATCAGTGGGATATGGTTTTGCACAATTTTCCTCAGGAAGATTACTACGATATTTGTCTGACTGCTTACTCGGGATGCAAAACCGACAGTTATTGTGAAACGATATATGTGTTTCCACAAAAAATTGAAGATTACACAAAAAGCAGCCGGCATTTTAGTATCTATCCAAACCCAACTGTAAATAATATTTCAATAACATTGGACCATAATATCGAAATACAATCAATACAAATTGTTGATATTACGGGGAGAACATGTATTCTCAACCACGATAAAACTTCACAGTTTTATGATGTAAGTTTGTTGACACCAGGGTTCTATACAGTCATTGTGAAATCGGAAGGGGCCGTTTATAAGGGAAATTTCCTGAAATTATAGACGCTGCAACTAATTTTAACAACTTATTAATTGACCTGTTTCGAATAATGTTTATTTTTGTTCAAAACCACTTACGTGATATTTTTACGCACCATACGCGATAGTGTTTATTTTGCTTTTAGTTCGCTGATTACAAATAAATTGCGAACATTTTTATCGCTTTTAGGTATCACTATTGGCATTTTTAGTATTATTTCGGTAATGGCGGTGCTTGATTCACTGGAAAGGACAATACGCGATAATGTAAGCTCTTTGGGTAACAACACGGTGTACATTCAGAAATGGCCATGGACATTTGGGCCAGAATATCCCTGGTGGAAATATATTAACCGGCCTGTGCCAAGCTTGCGCGAATATGAATTCATTAAAGACAATTCACAGCTTTCCGATGCTTGTGCGTTTATTGTATCTACTTCACGTACAGTTGAATACGAAGGAAAGTCAATAGATAACACGGGTGTAATTGTTTCCACACCTGAATATGACAGAATATGGAAGATTGAACTGAGCAATGGCCGGTATTTCAGTGCATCGGAAACGCATACCGGCAGACCGGTTTGCATAATTGGTGCCGAAATTTCAGAGGAATTGTTTCGCGGCATTGATCCGGTCGGAAAAAACATAAAAATTGGTGGAAATAAAGTAAACATAATTGGTGTAATACAACGCGAAGGTGAGGATATGTTCAGCAATAGCCACGACAGAGCTGTTCTGTTACCAATGAATTATGGAAGAACTATTTTTGATGTGAAGAATGAGTCGATGGACCCATTTATTACGGTTACAGCAAAAGAAGGGGTAAATATTGATGAACTTCAGGCTGAACTTAATGTGTTGATGCGTACGATTAGGCGACTGAGGCCTATGGAGGAAGAGGATTTTGCTCTCAACAGAGCCAGTATGATTTCGCAGGGCCTTGATAGTATTTTCAGTATCATCGATCTGGCAGGAATAATTATCGGGGGCTTTGCTATTTTAGTTGGTGGATTTGGGATTGCCAACATCATGTTTGTTTCGGTAAGGGAGCGTACGCGAATTATCGGAATACAAAAAGCTATTGGGGCTAAGCAATACCTTATTCTAATTCAATTCCTTTCGGAAGCGGTTGTGCTTTGTCTTATAGGAGGTTTGTTTGGCCTGTTGCTGGTTTGGATAGGCACTTTAATTGCTGCTGGGTCGGTAGAAGATATTAAGTTTACCATTTCAGCAACAAATATTATTACCGGTTTGCTGATTTCGGTTGGTATTGGTATTGTCTCAGGATTTGCCCCGGCACGTGCAGCAGCCCGTCTTGATCCGGTGGATGCTATCAACAGGGTTTAGTTCAACTTTCATGATTATTCCAGAGAAAGTAATCGATTATACACAACATAAAACAATACCATGTATCTATTTTTCGACACAGAAACCACCGGCTTACCAAAAAACTGGAAAGCCCCTGTAACCGACCTGAATAACTGGCCCCGCCTGGTTCAACTTGCCTATTTACTTTACGATGTCAGCGGAAATAAAATTTCAGGCGGAGAATATATTGTGAAACCTGAAGGGTTCATTATTCCTGCCGATGCAGCAAGAGTGCATGGTATAACCACTGAGAAAGCCATGCGGGATGGTACTCCCATTGCTATAGTGCTTACTGATTTTTTCGATTTGATAAACCGGAGCAATTATTTGGTTGCACATAATATGTCGTTTGATGAGAATATAATGGGTGCAGAATTCCTTCGAAATGGATTTAACAACCCAATCCCGAAAAAACATAAAATTTGTACCATGGAAAAAACTGTTGATTTCTGCAAAATCGAAGGCCGTTATGGATATAAGTGGCCAAAGCTTTCGGAACTTTATTTTAAATTATTCAAAACTGGTTTTGATGAGGCGCATAATGCCGCTGTCGACATTAATGCAACAGCAAAATGCTTTTGGGAATTGAGAAGCTTGGGTAAAATATAAAGCAATTGAATCATTCTAAATGACGTGAATAAATGATATTCAATTATTTTGGGTTTTAACATATGAAAAATCAGATATGAAAACCATATTTTTGTTTGTCGCACTTTTAATATTTGCAGTTAATTCATTCTCTCAAAAACATAAAAGCAAAGAAAATTTTAATGAATTAATTGATTGCCTTGAAAGCACTGATACAATTGAAGCAGATAGATTACTTAAGTTTTTTAATTTACAGGTCGATACTATTGATTTGAGTCGGTACCAGGCTGTTCTGTGTTGCAAAGTAGACCTGAAAGAAATGAGAGCATATAGTTGTGATGTTGAGTTGTTATTTAACAAAAAATCAGTGTATTCAGGTTTATTGATTTTTACAAATAAGGGAAAAATTGTTTTTCATAGTCTAATACCCCAGTATCCATTACAAGCAGATGCTCAGTACCACATTTATAAAAAAAGATTTTATAATAAAATGAATGGATATTATTGGGAATAGCAATTGTCATGATATTATCAAGTCTTCAATACATTGTGAATGCTTTCCTAAAAGCCGATGATGATAACCTTTCCCATTATTCCGCTATCCTATACTTTCTGTTTTAGGAGTGTTAATCAAATGAGTTACTTATTCAATACCGGTGTTTTCCACTGTGAATAATGAGTCATTCCAATGGCAGCCAGTAGGATTACAATAGCCAAAACAAATGTGAAAACCACACCAAAAGTTTGGTAGAAAAATACGCCGGTAAGAGGCGCTATCAATGCCCGTATCCCTACAAAAGATAGGTGTACACCCTGATAATCGCCACTTTCGTTGTCGTTGTGGCAGTAATACGATGAACCTATATACCAGAGCAATCCCATACTGGCATTGAAAAGTCCCAGAAACAGGAACGAAAGCAAAAGTACCGGAAATATCTGGTACGAATGCCATATCGTGAAACCAGGAAACCATCGCGTCAGTAAAATAAATAATATGTACAGCAGCATCAGCCAGTAGGTAATTCGGGCAAACCTGCGTGGGTCGATACGGTCGATAAACCTGCTGAATACTGGCATGAACAGAATTGTTATAACTGCAGCAAAATTCCGGTAACCGGCGTAGCTGAAATATGATAATTGCAATGGTCCTTCCAGATAAAGTGTTATTGCTGAAACAGTAAGCATGAAGCCGATCCCGTATACCATAAAACCTAGCTCAAAACTCAGGAATTCGCGATTATTGCGAAGAATGCCAACCCAGTCGCCAAACGATTTTTTTACCGATGAAATCAACCCTATCCGTTGTTTTACATTTGCAATGTATTGATATGGTATCATTGAAAGGCAAAATATGGATGTCAGCCCCAACATTCCGCATACGGGATAGACAAAACGAAATATCGAATAATCGGCTTCGAGCATCCACCCAAAAACAAATGTCGCAATAAAAGCAAAAAGCTTGTTAATAGTGTTCGCATAACCAAACAGCTTTCCGAAATGCGAGAGTCGGTAATTCGATCTGAGGAGCAGGTTAATTGTTGGATAAGTGACCGGTGTGCTGAGATAGTATAACAGAAAAATACTTAAAAATGCATAGTGCCACATTGAGTTGCCGGTATACACGCTAATATCCGATGGAAACAGTAAAAATAAAAACAGCGGCAGACGTGTAATCAACGCTGTAATCTGCAGCAGACGCCTTTTGTTCCCGTTACGGCTCAGGACTTGATTGCCCAGTATCAGTAGCAGAAAAACTGCCATACTGAACACAAATAGCACCCCCAGCAGATACGAATTGCCATGAAGACTTTTTAAAAACACAAATTCATTCATCAGAAAGGCCCCAAACAGGGTTCCCTCGAACACTGAGTATCCCATATGCAGCAAAAATGTCCTCTTTTCGCTGCTGTTCAGGTTACTGAATGTGGTGCTTATGTTGCTGATATTCAATGTTCTGAAACAATCAGGTATAGTGAAGTAGTACTTACAATGTTTATTCCCACTCTATAGTTGCCGGAGGTTTTGAGCTGATGTCGTAAACCACACGGTTTACACCCTTAACTTTATTAATAATTTCATTCGACATTTTAGCCAGGAATTCATAAGGAAGGTGTACCCAGTCAGCAGTCATGCCATCAGTAGATTGCACAGCACGTAAAGCAACCACATTTTCGTAGGTGCGTTCATCGCCCATAACACCAACCGATTGTACCGGAAGCAACATTACGCCTGCCTGCCACACGTCGTTGTAAAGCTTCCATTCTTTTAATCCGCTGATAAAAATTGCATCTACTTCCTGCAGAATAGCCACTTTTTCGGGGGTAATATCGCTGAGTATCCTGATGGCTAGTCCGGGACCCGGAAAAGGATGACGTTCCAGAATGTGTGGTGGTATTTGTAAGGCTTTTCCAACGCGGCGCACTTCATCCTTAAACAACAAACGCAAAGGTTCAACTACCCGGAGCTTCATTTTTTCGGGCAGTCCGCCAACATTATGGTGCGACTTAATGGTTGCAGAAGGTCCGTTTACCGACACCGATTCAATTACATCGGGGTAAATGGTACCCTGTGCCAGCCATTTTACGTTCGCAATTTTATGTGCTTCTTCATCGAAAACTTCAATAAACAACCTGCCGATGATCTTACGCTTTTTTTCAGGCTCGGTTACACCTGCCAGTTCATTCCAGAATCGTTGCTTTGCATCAACACCTTTTACGTTAAGCCCCATACCTTTATAGGATTCGAGCACAGATTCGAATTCGTTTTTACGCAACAATCCGTTATCAACAAAAATACAGCTCAGATTTTTCCCAATGGCTTTGTGGAGCAAACTAGCTGCTACCGAAGAATCTACGCCCCCCGACAAGCCCAGCACCACGTTGTCGTTGCCAAGTTTTGTGCGTAAATCAGTAATGGTAGTCTCAATAAACGAATCAGGCGTCCAATTCTGAGCACACCCACAGATGTCCACTACAAAATTCTGTAGTAGCTTCATTCCGTCGGTGGAATGATATACTTCCGGATGAAATTGAATGCCGAAGCTGAGTTCGCCTACAATCTGAAAAGCGGCAACTTTTACATCGCTGGTTGATGCAATTATTTGGTACGATTCGGGGGTTGAAACTATAGTATCGCCATGCGACATCCATACCTGCGAATTATCGGGCATATCTTTAAGTAAAGGATTGCCACGGTTCACATAACTGAGGTTTGCGCGGCCGTATTCACGGGTGTTGCCTGGAGCTACTTCGCCTCCAAAATAGTGCGAAAGGTATTGTGCTCCATAACAAACGCCAAGCAATGGTATATTCCCTTTAATTTTAGTGAGGTCGGGTTTTGGTGCGTTATCATCGCGCACCGAGAAGGGACTGCCGCTGAGTATAACACCTTTAACAGCAATATCAGGTTCGGGGTAGTGATTAAAAGGCTGAATCTCGCAGTACACATTAAGCTCTCTCACGCGCCGGGCAATCAGTTGGGTGTATTGTGAGCCAAAATCGAGAATGAGAATTTTTTGTTGCATCTGGGCAGTTTTGTCTGCAAATATAGCAGAATTGAAGCTTCAAAATGTGCCATATCCCGATTTGTTAAGAAGTTTTGAAAACAAATATTTAAAAAAAAGATTAATCAGAATGTTTGACTAATTATATAATATTTTCACTGTTGTCCGATAAAAACTTTTTAAAGAAGCCAGCGCATAAGTCTGGCTTCTTCGTTTTTTGTAGTTTTGTTTCGCCAAAAACTTTTCTACAATGGATAAAAATACACATTTTTTTGGAACCTC
>JAGOLH010000100.1 GCA_017994175.1 Bacteroidales bacterium
ATAACATCATTGGCCTCCTGAGACAGTTTGACGATGTTTTTGTTGAAAGAATGTATAATGATAATATTGTCTTCAGCCACTTGAACAATTTCGACACATTATTGCTTTCTCCCGGACCGGGCTTGCCGAAGCAAAGTAATAGCCTGATGAAATGCATAGAAACCTGCGTGAATACCCACAAAATACTTGGCGTATGCCTCGGACATCAGGCTATTTGCGAATTTTATGGGGCTAAACTTATTCAGTTGCCAAGTATAAAACATGGGCATAAAGCATCGATAACAAAAACTGACTCAAACGATAAACTGCTTAAAAAACTGCCGCGAGTTTTCGAAGCAGCACTTTATAATTCATGGGGTGTTAGTGGGATTGATTTTCCGGAAGAGCTTTTGGTAAGCTCTGTTGATGAATCTGGAAATATCATGTCGGTATACCATAAAACACTTTGTATTCACGGCGTACAATTCCATCCCGAATCGATTGTTAGCAACTGTGGAACAACGATAGTACAATCACTTTTGGAATTATAGCTTTACTAATACTGTCATAATGTCGTTTTGTATAAGCAAACAATGTCATTATGACAGTTTTATATAAATTGGCAATGCTTTTGACTGTCAACTTTGAACTAAAAATAAAAAGCAATGAATTTCAAGGATTTTACAATTAAAGCGCAAGAAACTGTTGAAAGGGCTGTGACAAATGCTCAACAAAGCCAGCATCAGGCCATAGAGCCCGGACATATACTCAAAGCATCTTTTAATACAAGTGAGCACCTTACAGAACACATTTGGGGTTTGCTTGGACTTGATATGCAAAAGTTCGAAAACATACTAGACAGCATTGTTGCATCATACCCGAAAGTGCAGGGCGGAGAGGTATATATGTCGAGAGATACAATAAATGCGATAAATAAGAGCCGTAGCTTTCTTAAAGAATTTGGCGATAGTTTTATATCTGTTGAATTGCTGATCCTTGGTATTTATCATTGTGGCGATATCGTTTCGAAAATGATGCGTGACATGGGTATTCGTGATAGTGACCTGAGAAAGGCAATACAGGAAATGCGTAAGGGCAATCATGTAAAAACAGAAAACTCTGAAGACACGTATAATGCATTGATGAAATACGCTATCAATCTGAATAAGCGGGCAATTGAAGGTAAGCTCGATCCCGTAATCGGACGTGACGAAGAAATCAGGAGAATCCTTCAGATTCTTTCGAGACGAACTAAAAACAATCCAATCCTCATTGGTGAGCCGGGGGTTGGGAAAACAGCCATTGCTGAAGGGCTTGCACATCGTATTGTTGCAGGAGATGTTCCGGAAAACCTGAAAACAAAACAAATTTTCTCTCTCGACATGGGCTCTTTAATTGCAGGGGCTAAATATAAAGGCGAATTCGAAGAAAGATTAAAAGCAGTGGTAAACGAGGTTATCGGGAGTGATGGAGAGATAATATTGTTTATCGACGAAATACACACACTGGTGGGTGCGGGTAAAAGCGAAGGAGCCATGGATGCGGCCAACATACTAAAACCAGCTCTTGCTAAAGGCGACTTAAGAGCAGTAGGCGCAACCACCTTATCGGAATATCAGAAATACTTCGAAAAGGATAAAGCTCTAGAAAGACGTTTTCAGATTGTGATGGTAGAAGAACCCGATGAAGAAAGCGCCATAGCCATTTTACGTGGCTTGAAAGAACGCTACGAAAATCATCATAAGGTCAGAATTCTTGATGAAGCAATAGTGTCTGCAGTACAACTTTCAGCACGATATATTACCGAGAGGTTTTTACCCGATAAAGCGATTGACCTTATTGATGAAGCTGCATCAAAACTTCGTCTCGAAATGAATTCAATGCCTGAAGAAATCGATGACCTTCAACGCAGGATTCGTCAATTCGAAATAGAACGTGAAGCTATTAAGCGCGAAAATGATAAAGAGCGTATTCTTGCAATCAGCCGGCATATTGAGAATTTATCGGAAGAGAAAAACATTCTTCTTGCAAAATGGGAAATGGAACGCACTTTAATAGCCAAAATTCAACAACGTAAACAAGATATCGAGAATTATCGTACAGAAGCTATAAATGCTGAACGTGTTGGCGATTACGGTAAGGTGGCCGAAATACGATATGGTAAGATTAATTCCGCTGAAATGGAAATTGAGGCAACGCAGAAAGAGTTACACAAAGTTCAGGCTGATAGTGCTCTGATCGATGAAGTTGTGGGTGCTGACGATATTGCCGATATAATCAGTAAAGCAACAGGCATTCCAGTTGCCCGGATGGTGCAGTCGGAACGCGAAAAACTTATGAAACTTGAAGAATATCTGCACAAAAGAGTAGTAGGGCAGGACGAAGCTATTACTGCTGTCAGCGACGCAGTGCGACGCAGCAGAGCAGGGCTGCAGGACAAAAACAGACCCATTGGCTCGTTTATCTTCCTTGGAACTACTGGTGTTGGTAAAACTGAACTTGCTAAAGCACTTGCCGAATTTTTATTCGACGACGAACGGTTTATAACACGCATCGATATGAGCGAGTATCAGGAAAAACATACGGTATCGCGTTTGATCGGAGCACCTCCCGGATATATTGGTTACGAAGAAGGAGGGCAACTTACCGAAGCAGTGAGAAGAAAGCCGTATTCAGTGATTCTTCTCGACGAAATCGAGAAAGCACACCCCGACGTTTTTAATATTCTGCTTCAGGTACTCGAAGACGGACGACTCACTGATAATAAGGGACGGACTGCAAACTTCAAAAACACCATTATCATTATGACCAGTAATAGCGGCTCCCATATAATCAGCGAAAAAATGCAGAAGTTAACTGCTAAAAATCGTGATGCAATATTTGAAGAAACTAAAAACGATGTTTTGCAGTTGCTACGCAAACAAATGCGTCCGGAATTTCTAAACCGTATCGACGAAATTGTAATGTTTACACCGCTTAGCAGAGTAGAGATACAGGATATTGTAAGACTACAATTACAAATGGTTCAGGTCAGACTAAAAGCTCAAGGCATTACATTTGATGCTACTGAGAAAGCTATAGCTGCAATCGCTGATGCAGGATTTGATGAACAATATGGAGCACGACCCTTGAAGCGGGTGATACAGAAAGAATTACTCAACTACATCTCGAAAATGATAATCTCGGGCGAAATTGATATTGAGAAAACGATAATAGCCGATACCGATAGTAAGGGCTTGAAAGTGTATAATTAACCAAATTATTGCTAATATACAGCCAGTTTGGTAATGAAAACAGGTATTTTGTTTTTCTTGATGGTTAGAATAAACAGACCATTGCAGGCATAGGGTAAGTCAACACAAGTGCTTTGACCGGTAATGGTTGCTTTCACAAAGATGCGTCCTTGCAAATCGTTTATTTGATATTCAGCCCCCGAAAGTATGTCGGTGCCTGAAGAAATGAAAATCTGATGCCCTGATTGTGACACCTGAATGTGTGGGTTACCAAGACATGTCGAAATATTGGATTGTATCTCAATATCGGAATAGTAATACCATGTTTCGTCTTCGATAAGCCCCATGTTTGAGCCTCCGAAAAGCATAAATGCCTGATACTGGGCGTCTTTGTCCTGCGACGGGCCAGGGACATGGGTTACACCCGGATCGGAGCGCACAGGGCCTACAGCAAGAGGTGCGAAGTTCATTTCGTTAAGATCCCATAAATAAGCATTTCCGGTAACATCGGAATTTGTAGCTCCGCCAAATATAAAAACCTGATTGTCGATTTGTGAATGGCCGGCATAAGCAAATGGTTCAGGGAAAGAGCCCTTTTTACTTAAAGTGGACCAAGTTCCGGAGCCTGTGTTATAGCAAATTATACTGTTTACAGCACTAAAACCTTCATAACCGCCAATAATATACATTTCTGAGTCTTTACGTGCTGCAATATGGCCGTGTCGTCCATCTCCTGAATAGGGAGGATAACTTTCCCACTGTGAATCACCAAAATTGAAAGCCCATAAATCGGTCAGAACCTCGCCGCTATCACTTATGCCACCATAGAACCAAGCCATATTACCTATTAACACTATCGAGTTATAGGCTCTTGCGCCAGGGTTAATATCCGAAAAGGGAACAATTTCTGTCCATTGGTTTGTAGTAGGATTGTATTGCCATATATCATCAAGAAACCCTTCTGCACCGGATCCGAAAAAAATGTACATTTTACCATCGTAAGCAACGGCTTTATGTCCACTGCGTGCTTCTGGCTCTGCGTTATCAGGGGTCAATTCCTCCCAGGAACCCGATGAAGGATTAAAACGATGCAAGTCATTCATGTTTGATTCGCTATTATTATATCCGCCAAACAGATAAATGGCATTGCCTATAGTCACCATAGCCATGCCTTCACGTTCCGATGGGATGTCGCCTGTCGGGGTTAGCTGTGTCCATTCGTTCTGGGCATTCAGTTGGCTTGTAGCATAGATTGCCACGCAAAATGTAATCAGTGTAAAAATATTCTTCATGATTAATTGATTTAGGTTTGTTGGTTATGCATCATTATATTTTATTATAAACACAATGCTTTCATTCGACCTATAAATATAATACAATTTGATACATCAATTATAGCCCAACGTGTAACAAAAAGGTAACAATTAGTTTTCAGCCAAAACAATAAGTTTATCGTTTTCGTCGAACACAATCCTGTCCGATTTTGTAGGGTTAATTGTTACTCCGTATTTTCTTGCTGAATCGTGTTTGTACCGTATCAGGCGGTATCCGATTGCCGTTTCGTTCTGACGTCGGGCTGCTTCTAACAAAGTATAAAAGTCTGTTTCAATTCCTGCAGTAATGTAGTTTGTAACAGGTTTTAAATATATCTCCGAGCCTTCGGGGCTAAACATATTATTGAATACCTTGGCCAATTCTTTCTTCTCGCTAATTTGTGTTAGCAGCAAACTAATTACTTTTTCGCTTACAATAAAGTCATCGGCATTGGTAACTTCTGCCAGAATACGGTTGTCGTCGATAAGCATTTCGCTGACAATGGACATTTCCAGCCCCGTTTTCTCCGCAATATCTCGTAAATGAAGAAGGGTTATTAAGGTTGCTGAATCTGACTCTTCAGGACTCATCAATCCTGCATAGCTTAAAAGAATAATATGGTCAAACAATGTCAGATTCAATGTTTCTATTGCTTTTCGGTTGGTCGTGTCGCAAATAATGATATTTAGGCTGCAATTGCATAGACTTTCGATTTCGGTTTGAGCTTGCTGATCGAGTTTTTTCACATTAGCAGCAATAGTTATTTGCGATCCTTTTTCTACATATGCGTCCAGCTCTTTAATAATCAGAGAGCCTCGCGAATTCCACCCAAGAATTAACGTATTTTCTTTTTTCAGGTTATGCGAGGAGGGTTTTTGAATATATTTTTCTTGAATTTCGAAAGGTCTTCCATTAAAAATAACCGTATCGTCGTCTTGAGAAATGCAAATTACTTCGTCATCCGGTCCAATAACTGTATTCATGAGAGGATTGATCAGTGTTTCCCCTGAAGCAGTATATAAACCGAAAAGACTAGAATCGTCGTATGCAAAAAGAGCTTCTCCATAGGTTTTGCCGATAAACTCAGGTTGTTTCTGGAAATATAGTTCATCTCCCTCATACACCAAAAGCTCCATATAAACTGCCGAAAGCCCCGATTGACGACAGGTCTGTGCTGTAATCTTTGATATGATCTCCGTAGAAAGGACAATTTCAATTTCGTCTTTTCCAACCATACGACAGACATCAGCATTTTTGAAATCGTTGATTTCGGCAACGATATGATATTTTTTTGTAGCTCTTTCGGGGTCATTGGTAATGGCAAGTACCGTTTTAATTACTTCAGAATCAGGATCTTTCTTCTCCGGAGCCAGCACAATTATAGAACGGGCATCAGGCAGGTTTACCATTTTTAAATCGTTCATGATAATGGGGCGTCCACTACGGCAAATAATCTTTGTAGTGCCGAAGTTCTTTATCTTATCATGTATGGCTTCTTCCATTTCCACTTTTTCTTTATCCCCCAGAATAACAATGCGGCAGTTTTTATGATTTGAATTGGCTTCGATAAGTTCACTTAAAATTGTAAATATTTTGGCAGACCATCCAAGTATCACGGTATGGTTTTTTTCGATAACAAGCGATCTGCCTTTGCGGAGTTCGTGAAGTTTTGTATTTAACCCCGTATTCAACACACCAATAAGAGCGCTTAGGATGAAAATACCACCCAGCGTTACAATAAACATTACGAGCCGCCAATCCCAGCCTTCGTCACCTGCCAAATTCCCGGCATCCAACGTCCGCATCAGGCTTTGCCAGAAAGCTTCAAAAAACCCCATCTCACCGGTGCCTGGCTGAGCAATGGCACAAACATGCACAAAAAAAGCCGCCAGTAGAATTATAATTATTGTAACCACCGACAGCCCCAGTATTAGAGCAATGGTGCCTTTCGACATAAAGTTGTCGAAAGCATAGCGCATACGATTACGAAATGTGTTTTTCATCCAAAGCGTTTTGTTTAACAAATGTATAAAATGTTTAACAAATTTAACCTGCCACTCATATTATTTGTATTTACATAAAAAAGGAGGGCAGTAAAACTGCCCTCCTTGAAAATATTTGATTATTGGTAGTTTATTTAATTACACCAAGCTCTTTTCCAACTTTGGTAAAAGCAGCGATACATTTATCGAGGTGTTCAATTTCGTGTCCGGCCGATACCTGAACGCGGATACGTGCCAAACCCTTAGGAACTACCGGGTAGTAGAAGCCAATTACATAAATTCCTTCTTCAAGAAGTTTAGCTGCAAAATCCTGTGATAATTTGGCATCGTAAAGCATTACTGCAATAATAGCCGATTTGGTTGGTTTGCAATCAAACCCGGCAGCCTGCATTTTTGCGGAGAAATATTCGGTGTTGCGATGAAGCTTATCCTGTAATTCGTGGGTTTCCGACATCATATCGAACATTTTGATTCCGGCAGCAGCTACTGAAGGGGGAATAGAGTTTGAAAAAAGATAGGGACGCGAGCGCTGACGGAGTAATTCGATAACTTCTTTACGACCTGTGGTAAATCCGCCGATAGCACCACCAAATGCTTTACCCAATGTACCGGTAATAATGTCAACCTTCCCGCGAACATTGAATTCTTCGGTAACACCACGACCAGTTTTACCAACAACACCGGCAGAATGGCATTCGTCAACCATTACCATAGCGTCGTATTTTTCGGCCAGGGCTACAATTTTATCCATAGGAGCCACATTGCCATCCATTGAGAAAACACCATCGGTAACTACAATGCGGAAACGATGTTTCTGTGCTTCCTTGAGTTTCTCTTCCAAATCAGCCATATCGGCATTGTTGTAGCGATATCTTTCGGCTTTGCAGAGGCGCACACCATCTATTATCGAAGCGTGGTTCAATGAATCGGAAATAATAGCATCCTGTTCGTTGAATAATGGTTCAAAAACCCCACCGTTTGCATCGAAGCAGGCAGCATACAGAATAGTGTCTTCCGTTCCAAAAAACTCGGCTATTTTTGCTTCCAGCGTTTTGTGAAGGTCCTGGGTTCCGCAAATAAAGCGAACCGACGACATTCCGTAACCATGAGTATCGAGAGCCTTTTTCGCTGCTTCGATAAGCTTTGGATTATTCGACAAGCCTAGATAATTGTTAGCGCAGAAATTCAGAACTTCCTGGCCTGAATTTACTTTGATTTCAGCTTTTTGGGGAGAAATAATTATCCGCTCGTTTTTGTACAAACCTGCTTCGCGAATGTTTTTTAATTCTGTTTGCAGGTACTCTTGCATTTTTCCGTACATAGTAATTTGATTTTTAGATGTTATTGAATGTTGAATACAGTTTAAATTTCAGTGCTCAAATATAGTTTTTTTGGTAATCGCTGATACTTCAAAAAAGCAAAATTTTGACAGGGAAATGAATATTATCGGCGACATCGGAATATAATTTTTCAAAGCATAAAAATATGGTGTTTATAAATTGATAATTAGGATTTTTATCATATTTTCGGAACCGGATTTGAATTAGTTTTGACGCGCAAAATGTTAGGTATATTGTATATTAATAATTA
>JAGOLH010000101.1 GCA_017994175.1 Bacteroidales bacterium
GTTGTGATTTGCTTTCAAATTCGTATCTTTGAAATAGGATAAACACCATTAATGCTTAAAATGACAGATAATCAATAAGTTAACAGGTGTTTTAGAAATAAAAAATCAGGTGTTTGTACTGCAGTAATCCGCTCTATAGGGGCGGATTACTGTTTTTAGAACAGCTCAAGTTGGGTTCCTGTATCGGCAGGTGGCATGGTTTTTCTACCATAATATATTTCCATTTCGCCAAATTGCTTGTCGGTAATTTTCATAATTACCACGTGCCCTTTTTCGGGAAGATGGGTTTTAACACGTGTGGCATGAACAATAGCATTTTCGTAACTGGCGCAGTGCCTCACGTAAATCGAGAACTGAAACATTGAAAATCCGCCTTTGAGTAAGCGTTTTCGAAAGTCGGCATATATTTTCCGTTCTTTCTTGGTTTCGGTTGGAAGGTCGAAAAAAACTATTACCCACATAATGCGATATTCACTAAAGCGTTGCATGGTTCAATTAAACCGGTTCAGGATACGAAATCTTGCGGCTCTCTCCACAATAGCAGCGATGCAGCGATGCTGCAGTAATGCCTGCTGCAATCATAAGCGGACTCCGTTTTCCATTGATTACCACATCAAGAACCGGTATGGTGAGTAGTTTTGCTTTTACTTCTTTGGTAAGAAAAGCACAATTTTCGATTTCGCTCATGGTTTCTACCACCAGCCTATCAACAACAGGGCGGTATGGCTCCATTATATCGTCAGCAAGACAATAGGCATTGTACCTATTGTGATGGTGAATTCCCAGAGTTGGCAACAGTCCACTGGCAACCAACGACCGGGCTATGATGGCTCTTAAAATAGCATAACCATAGTTGAGCAGGTTATTCGGAAAAATACCTTCGCGATCGCGGGTGAATCCATTCAATTGAGGGAAAATATTTTTCCAATAGTATGCGGCTGCACGGGCTTCGATGTTTTGGGTGTCGCCACTGTTTACCTTTTCGGCCCAGAACAAAAGTTCTTTGGCTTGATTTCCATGCAATTGCTTCAGGTTTCGCTGCTGATTTTCGATTTTTGCAATTACGGTTTGTTGCCAAAGTTGCTTTTTAAGGGGGATACTGGCATGTATTTGATCGCTGAACCGTTCCGATTGCACCGAATTTCCTTCTAGCGGTAGCAACAGTCCGGCAGGCAGATGTTGCGAGTTGCAGGTAATCAGGGCGCAATTGTTGGCCAAAAGTTTTTCGATGGCATAGTGGGTAAGGGTAATTTGCGGATTGTCGAGCACCACTACCCCAATGTCTTCGATAGGAATCGTTTTTATTGATGTATCGGCGGTTTCGTTGCCCGACTGGGGAATGTTTATTACCAATTGTTCGTTTTTTACCGACAAGTACGCCGGATTCCCGAAATACAGAGTTCTTTTTATCATAGCTTATAAGACATATCGAGTGCAGTCGAAAAATGAAACTGTTCAAGTTTTTCGGCGTGTACTGCCCCGAATGCCTCCATGCTCCCAAATGCCTGAAAAACAAATTCAGTGTCTAAACCAATATTGTCGCTATCGTTAGTGCTGGAAACAAAGCTGTTGTATGAGCTGAACTTCCAATCGGAATACTGATTGCAAAACCGGTGATGTACCGGATTTCGGTGTATGTACACCACCAATGCCCTAAAATACTCTTCTGTAGTAATTTCTTCGCGTTTAAAGTTTTTCATAAACAACGAACCCATGCGTCCATACATTTTATTGAAAGCCTGCGTATTGCTGCTGAAAAAATTGGCAAATTGCCTCGAAACAAAATATTCGATTTTATTTCCTTCTCCGGCATGACTTCCAAAGTTCGAAACTTTGGAAGTCATGTGGTTTACAACCTCCTCCTCCCCCTTTATTTTCAGCAGCAAATGAAAATGATTATTCATCAGGCAATATGCGTATGTCTTGGCAATGGGCGCAATGTGTGTGGCATATCGCTCCATAAAGAAGCGTTTGTTCTCCTCGCTAATGAACAAACTTTCGAACCCGTTGGCATGGTTGAAGATATGGTATATTTTATTGGCCTCCAAAGGGATCATAGGGCTTCGGTGTAATCAGTTTTCATTTTCACTGATATGTTCGTTGCAACCAGCGCATTAAAAATACATCATATACACGATAGCTGGTGTCGCCGGTCGTAGTTTCTTCCAGTATCATTTCTTTTTCTATCAAAGCATCTGCCAATCGTTTTATCGACGAAGGACTTCCGAGTTTGTGCCGCAACAGAAAGTCTTTCGAATACAATTGGTACAAGCGTTCTTCCTTAGCCAGGGCAACCAGCAGGTCCCATTGCTTTACGGTAAGCAGTTTGCGGTATTGCAAAAACACCGGTTCCTGTTCCCGCAATATGGCAGCGCACTCCTGTTTTACGATTTCCACGTTTATTTTCTTATGAAAATACACCCTGTTGCATACAAACTGGGTATAATAGGTGTAGGTATTTGTCCAGTTCAGGATATATTCGATGGCTTCGTCGTCGATGCTGCGTTTGCCTGTTTCGAAATGGGCACGTATAAAACCACGATATTTTTCCTTGTCGATGGCTGTTAGCGTAATAAACTGTGTACTTGCATAAAAAGGCCGTTTGGCATTGGTAAAAATTTCGACCAATGTATGTTGTTTGCTCCCGCTGAAAATGAACTGTACATTTTTCAGTTGCTGTATTTGGGTCCGCAGCAATGCTTCCATGTTTTTTTCGGGATATTCGGCAATCTGCTGAAACTCGTCGATAGCCACCAGCACCGGTAGCGGCTGCCGGTCGAGAAATTGCAACAACTGCTGCAGGGTGTATTCCTTATCACCGGACGTCCGGTAATTAAACTGCACCTGAGGCGCGCCGCTCATGTCGTCGTAAGTAAAAACAGCCCGGAATCCCCTGAGTATTTTTAAAAGCTGTTTGCCGACCGGGGTTCTTTCGGGGAATTTTTTCAATATCGCATCGGCCAGCAGGCTGATAAAATCTTCGATATTCCGCGAAGCGTAAATATCAACATACACGGGAGCCATATCGTTTTCTTCGCCCAAAAGCTCAAAAAGACGAAAAATAAGCCCTGTTTTACCCAATCTCCTCGACGAAATCAGCGTAGTATTTGCATTGTTTTTGGCATTCCTGAGGAGTTGTTGAAGCTCGTTTTCGCGATTGCAAAAATATTCCTTCGATACATAATTGCTTATTAAAAAAGGATTTGCAAGTATTTTCATGAACATAAAATTAAATTACTCAACAAATATACAACAAATTTATATTTCGCAAAATGTGAAACGCATTTTGCGAAATTATTTACATGGGGATATGTTGCCAAGACGATCAATGTTGAGTTTGATAATTAATACTCTCCTACTGAAATAATTTGACCTATATGATTAATACGAACTTTTATAACATTCTCAATTCCACTTAAACCACAACGAATCCACGCGAGAGCTTTTAATGCATTATTATTTTCAACATTTGTTTCTAAATGGTGTCGAAAGAAATAATCTTTACATGTAAATTTTTGTACTCTAAACAAATTGGGGCTTATTAAATGATAGTTATCGGGGTTGAGCAAATCAATTTCGGTGGGATTAAAGCCTGTATGTTCATTCGGGAAAACGAAATATTCATTTTGCTTCATACTAAAAAGGAATCTCCAGCCTTCGCTTGACTTATACCCTTTGTCAATAATGGGTTGTCCTAAGTTTCTGCGTGCAACGGCTTCGTAAAACGAAACCACATTCTCCTGTAAATTACCATCGGCATCGCGGTAAATAGCAACGTGGTGGTTATTAGCCGTACTGACGAAATCGACAGGTTGTTTCTTTCCATTTTCATCAAAAATCAGTTTTCCTTCTTTATTTCGCTTGTCGTGCAATGGTTCAGCATTACTTACCCCCGAAATAGTAACCCGTTTTATAGCAATGCCTTTGTCCTTGTTGAGCCAAATTGGATTCTCAGTCAAATTAGAGAAGGCTTGTTTTGCATTGCCGTTAAACTCTTTTAATCGGGTCTCAAGAATGCTCTTCACATGTTTATCTATCACTTTATCTAATTTCAAATCAGCAGAAATATCTTTGCGAATGGTATACAATGTTTCAAATCTCACGGTTTTCACCTTCGCGGGGATTTTTTTTGTATGCAGTTCATCCAACCAAATAGGATTTTTCGTCGGAGCATTTAAACCGGAAAATGCTTTTTGGGGATCGTTATTGAATTGCTGCAAACGCTTTAACAAAGCATCCCTATAAGTTTTTTTTGAAACTTCAGCAATCTTTTCGAAATCAAATGACGCATTTACTGTTTCTTCTTTTACCACGTATTGTTTTTGGCTCCCGTAAATGGTTTCATTGTGCAGTTGTCCGCGTGGAGTTAGCTGCACCTTTTTGTTTACACCGCCTGCCTTTTTAGTGATATTTATATTTTGTGTAGTAACTTTATTTTTGGTTTTAATCGAAATCAATGTGTTTTCCAAGTGGTGTTTGGCTTCTGAACGAAAATCATCCAAATTAAAAGGCGGTTTAAACAACAATTTGCTTTTTTCGTTTCGATAGAGCTCTTTTTGTTCTATACCGTAAATGCTTGAGCTTTTATCGCTGCGTGCATTCAGATTGTTGAGGTATTGGATAAAACTTGGTTTGGTAAATGCAACTGTGAGTGCATCCATCGCATGATGTCGGTGGTCATTGCGTTTTGTCCAGTCTTTAATTCTTCTTATCTTGTGTCCTTCTTTGTTGGTAAATTCTTCGGTTAATCCAAGGTTTTGATATTTCGTCCAGTTTAATTCTTTCATAACATCTATAAGTTGCCAATCTTCACGCAAGCGGTCTGTAATTGAACCCGTTGTAGAAACAACATGTTTGACATAATCGCCTAACATGGTTTTTGCATATTTGGCAATATATTGGGTGTCACGGATATCACGGTCTATAAACCCGTCAGGTATATCTTTGCATTGCATTTTTAGTTTATTGTATTTCGCACGGGAAATAATATCTGCATTGTACAAATCTTCAATTCTAACCAAGAAATTATCTAAACTATTCTCATTCTCGGTTTCACCATATTTTTCTTTAATAAAATCAAGAGCAGTTTTGTCCCCTTTTTCAATATTTATACTTCTTAATTCAAGTGTCTTATTTGAAAATGAGTCGTCGAACAATCGTGATTGAGGTATAATATGCTCTATATCAAAGTCTCCGCTAAAAACCGATGATGGTGAAATATATGTATTAGAATATAGGGTTTTATATCCGTTCCCTTTCAATTCTTCATATAGTTTATAACGAACAATATCATTGCGACTAATATATGATAGATTAAAAGGTGATTTTGATAATATTTCTTTATACTCATCGTGCAACTTAGTTGTCTCAGCAATTGATTTTGTGAGTTCGTTGCGTTCATTAGCATTTTTCTTTAATTCGCGAGCCAATTCGATGCGGATTTCATCAGGTTTTCCATAATTATCGCTTATTGAATTAATTATATGTATCATTTGATTAAGAATTTTTTCAACTACAGGATTACGTAGCGAATTTTTAGGTAAAATATCAAGCCGATCCTTATAATATTTTGAGTCTATTTCTTCCTTTGTCAGTGAACTTGCAGAGTGACGATACCCTGCATATTCGCAAGCAATGTCATATTTGTTACCCTCTTTCAGATATGGTAATATTTTACCTATTGCCTTTGCTGATAGGCTTGCATAATCATCCTGAAATGATACATTTGCTAATATGCACGCATATTCTTTCTCAAATCCATAAAGTTCGCATATCTTGTTGATTAAATTTTCATTGCCTGTTCTAGAATTATCACCTTCGAAAGAATATAATAAATGCCAAAGTTTGTACATCGGTTGTGCCCCCTGTTCTTTATCGGAATTAAAATGCAAGATTTTAGTATCGATTTTCAGTATGCTAAAAACTTCCTCAACTGATGTTATTATGTCTGATGCAGATTTTTTTTCAAAATCAATCTCGTGCCCACTAAGCTCTATTATCTGCCTGTAAGCATTAAATAATGTTGCTTGTGTCAAGTTGCCTTGGATTGAAGGGAAGTTCATGTCCAATTCTTTTGCGTTGTTAAACAGCAATTTTAGAATATCACTTTTTTTGAGCTCTTTTTTAATCGAAAGTTCTGTCGCCAATAATTCTTTTTCTTCTTGATACAGTTCTCGTTTTCCCCCAAACTCTAAAGGGTCTTGTTTTTCGTTGAACAAATGGACTTCGTTATTCTTTTTATTCTTTTTCCCCTTGCCAAAAACTTCTACATTATTCAAAACCTGCCAAATTTTAAACTCCTGAAACAGTGGCGATGAACGTGGAATAACACGACTTCCGACAGTTTTTGTCATTTTTTTACCCTCAAATTCAACTTCTTCTTTCCGGTTTTCGAATTCGCAGAAACTAATTAACCCCTTTTGGCTTTTTAATCGGCGCTGATAGAAAATAACAATATCTCGAATTTCGTGTTTCAAATCTTCTGTAAGTTCTTTATGAAATTCAGCTTGCTTTTCCCAAATGGTGTTGAACTCATCTAAATAGTCCTGTCGGTAAAATACCATATTTCGCAAACTTGCATTACGATTTTCGTTTAAAACAGCTATTTGGTATTGTCCAACCGTTTGTTTTGTGAAAAACAATTCTTTGCTTCGGTCGCTAATCGCACCCAGATAACCGCTTGATGCATTAATTTGAATGCTAATTTGCTGCAATACAATTACTAATTGTTCCAAACTCAACTTTTCAAACAATCCTAGTGTGCGCCAAATATAGTTTTCTGTTTTTTGTTCAGCAGTATTACCCTGTCGCTTTATGCCTGTCAATTCAACCCCTTTTTCTTTAAAATATTTTGCGCAAATAGCCCAAATTGCATCTCGCTTTTTACCTCTGAGTTCTTCTTTTAATTCATTGGTAAGATAATCGGGGTGAAACATCAACTGTTTGTCAAAAATTTTATCGAATTCGGCTTGTAAATCAGAACGATAGAAATCAGGGAGCGATTTTTTGCCTGCCTTTATAAGTTGTAAGCATAGCTGTCCAGGCGTAAGATTTTCGTTATAAAGGCGTTTTGCAACTTCCATACCGTCAATCAAGTTGCCGTCTTCAGTTCCTTTCGCTTTTCGGCTGCTTTTATATCCCCTCTTTTTGTTTATCATCAGCAACACGCGTGCAAATTGTTCCAAAGTGATTTCTTCGGTTGCTGCCTTTGCACGTAGTCTGTAAGTTTCAAATGTAGTTCGGTTGCCGTTTTCAGATAGAATGGTGGTATCGTTGATAAATCCGTTTTCTTTAAGGATTTCGATTAAATTTTCACGGCGAAGTTTATAGCGTTGTAAGTTCCGGCGCATACTGCGTTTTAGTGTTCTATCAGCATTTGTGGTAATGCTTTTGCCTTTTTCAAAATTTTGCTGTTCATCAACAGTCAAAGGATTTACACGAACTCCCAGCTTGATAATAGAAGATTTTTCCGATTCACTTTCAGCTTCATTTACAACTGCCCATCCAATACTGTTTGTGCCCAGATCCAGTCCAAGTATTTTTTTCATGATAACATTTGATTTTGTTGGTATAAAAATATGAAATTGTTTTACATTAAAATTGTTGTTTATATTTTTTTTTGTATTTTTGTTGTACGAATTTGAAGCAAATCACAATAAGGATTATTCCGTTGTGAAAACATTTGGTAAGCCTCTCCGCCTAAGTGGGAGGCTTTTTTTGTCATCATCTGTTTTCCCATCCGAGAAAGCAATGTTATTAAGCGCAAGGATAAATGCTCGCTTATGCTTTTGTTAAAATTTTCATAATTAGTATAGCAACCCGAATAATTTGGGCATAATTGATTTATTTAGATGAAAATTTTGCGAATGAACCGTTATTTTTTATTGGCTTGTTTATTAAGTGTTTGCGTATGGACACAGGCACAAAATTGCGAAATCGGCGGCAGTGTTTTCGACTCAATCACACACGAACCGCTTGCTTACTGTAATATTTCGGTGCTGAACAGCAACGATTCGGTAGTGTCGGGGTGTATGAGCAACGAAAAGGGAGAGTTTCGAATAAAGTATATTCAATGCAATAAACACTACAAGCTCATGGT
>JAGOLH010000028.1:0-29203 GCA_017994175.1 Bacteroidales bacterium
AAGACCTGGAACATTACAACAAACGGAACAACCTACGATCTGACAAGGATTTGTGAGCCAATCCCTGTAACCATTCCATAATTGAACATCAGGCTCAAGTAGTTTTGCGGTATTGCCATACTGCCACTGCCATTATTACTGTTCCTAGAAATCCGAGTGATCCGATTTCCGTAGCAATATCTGCAAGTGTGGAACCCTTAAGCATGATCATTCTGATGCCTTTCATAAAATAGAAAACCGGATTGATGCGGTTTACTTCCTGTGCCCAATGCGGCATACTTTCCACCGAAGTGAACACCCCGCTCATCAGAATAAAGAGCAGAAAGAAGAAGAAGATGGTAAACATCACCTGCTGCTGGGTGCGGGCAAAATCGGTAACCAGGATACCCAGTCCAATGGCAGTAAACAGATACACGCAGGTAAACACAAACAAGGTTAGCACCGAACCTGCGAAAGGTAAGCCAAATAAGAGCATGCCAATGCCAATGCCCAGACTTAGGTCGAACAACCCGATAACCCAAAATGGCAATATTTTCCCGATAAGAAACTGAAATTTTCCCACCGGACTCACGTTAATCTGCTCAATGGTTCCCATTTCCTTCTCGCGGATGAGGTTGAGGGCTGTGAGAAAACTACCTATCATGGTAACCAGTATGGTGAGAATGCCGGGAAGCATGAAATACTTGAAGTTCAGGGTTTCGTTGTATAGAAACCTTGGACGGATGTCGACAGCAGCCGGCTTAATCACCGCCTCCTGCTTTGTTCCTGCAGCCTGATTCACGGCTGCGGTTATAATGCGCTCAGCATAAATACTAATCAGTCCGGCACCCTGTCCGTCGATGGCATTGATATTCATTTGCAAGCCTGTGGCAGCACCCGTTTTAAGGTCTTTTTCAAAACCAGCGGGGATAATGATCACTGCTTTACTGTTGTCGTTTTTCAGCTCACCGGCAATATAATCGTGCGAATATTGTCCGTCATTGACTGTGAAAAACGGCGACGCATCAAATTTAGATATGATTTGCTTCGAAAGCTGCGAATGATCGAGATCGATAATGCTTACAGGGGCATTTTTTATTTCAAGAGTGGCGGCGTAAACGAGTACAAGCGTCTGGATGAGCGGCATCACAAAAATGATGGGTAACATGGTGCGATTCCTGAAAATCTGCCGGAACTCCTTCTGCAGTATGAATAGAATTATACGCATTACTCCAGCCTTGCCTTAAATTTTTTAATACTCATTCCGAGGAAAAACAGCGACATACCGAGAAGCACCAGGGTGGGTTTCCATACATCCGCCAACCCTCCGCCTTTCAGCATAATCATTTTAATAATAAGCAGAAAATATTTTGCAGGTATAATCACACTCAACCACTGCAACACCACCGGCATATTCTCGATAGGGAAAATAAAACCAGATAACAATAATGTGGGTAACATCAGTACAAACATCGAAATAAACATGGCCATCATCTGGCTCTTCACTGCACTGCTGATAAAAATGCCAAAGCACAGCGCCAGAAAAATGAACAGCAGTGTTTCACCGAACAACAACCACAGGCTCCCATGAATTGGCACTCCAAACACTAGGTTTCCGATTGCAATTACCGAACATGCATTTACAACAGATATGAGAATATAGGGTGTAACTTTCCCGAAAATAATCTGCCATCGGTTTAGCGGTGAAGCGAGCAAGACTTCCATAGTGCCATTCTCCTTTTCGCGAACAATCGAAATAGAGCTCATCATGGCTGTAATAAGCATCAGTATCAGTGCCATGGTTCCCGGTACGAACATATAAGAACTTTTCAGGTTTTCGTTGTACCACATACGCGTTTCGACTGAAGGCCGGTGCAGGCTAATACCGTTGTTATTCAACCCCGCGATATATTTCATTATCATCGCAGTGGTGTAGCTGTTAATAAGGTTTGCCATATTGGGGTCTGATGCATCAAGCATCAGTTGTATTGTAGCCCCTGAGGATGAATGCAAATCCTTATCAAAACCCGAACCGATAACGATTACCTCTTTTACTTCGGACCTACGAAATGCTTCTTCGGCCTCAGGATATGAATAATATCTGGATACCACTTCGAAATCGGCTGAAGCATCGATACGGTTAATCATTTCAACAGCATGGGGGCTGCCCGAGAAATCGAGAACGCCGACTTTTACATCCTGAATTTCGTTTTTGATTACATACCCGAAAATAAGTATCTGGAACACAGGAATCGCAAAGAGTATCATCATTGTCCGTATATCGCGGAAAATGTGGATGAACTCTTTGATTAAAAATCCTGCGAAACGTTTCATAGCAATTTATTTTCGTGCCAGTTTTAAAAACACATCCTCCACCCTATCGACACCATTGTCAGCCTTCAGGTTTTCCGGAGTATCCAGAGCTTCGATACGTCCGTCCACCATAATCGAAACCCTGTCGCAATATTCTGCTTCGTCCATATAATGCGTTGTAATAAAAACGGTTATACCACCTGCGGCAGCTTTACCAATCATATCCCAGAATTGTCGTCGTGTTACCGGGTCAACACCGCTGGTGGGTTCATCGAGAAAAACAATGCGCGGACGGTGGAACACAGCTACCGAAAAAGCCAGTTTCTGACGCCATCCCAGCGGCAACGACGCTATCAGGCTGTCTCCCAGATGAGTGATGCGAAGCTCTTCGAGCAGCTCTTCGGTGCGTTTGCGTATGTAATCACGGCTTAGTCCGTAAATACCCGCAAAAAAGCGAATATTTTCGCGAATGGTCAGGTCTTCGTAAAGCGAAAATTTCTGACTCATATAACCGATATTTTTCTTAATATGCTCGCGTTGCCTGTACACATCGAAACCCGCAACCATAATGTTACCCGAAGTGGGATAAGACAGACCGCATAAAATTTTTATCGCAGTGGTTTTACCAGCACCGTTAGCGCCCAGAAAACCAAAAATCTCGCCTTTGTAAACCTCAAAATTCAGGTTATCGTTGGCAATAAAGTTTCCAAACTTTTTCACCAGGTTTTCGGCTTTTATGATGATTTCTCGATCTGTTTTCATTTTGTCATCAGTTGGAGGAACACATCTTCGATTGATGCTTCACCCTGCTCAACATTAAAATTTTCAAAGCCACGCGAATTCAGATGGTTCGCTATTTCGTCCACACTAAGTTTTCCGTGCGGTGCAGCCACATGTATTTCTTTTCCGAAAGCATATGCCGACAATACCTCCGGTATCTGCCGCAGCGATTCCAGACACCGGAACGCATCAGAATCGGTTACCACAAAAAGCGCATCACCAAACGACGATGAAATCGACGCTGTGCTGCCAATAGCCATCATGGCACCACCCTGCATCAGGGCTACCCTATCGCATTTTCCGGCATCTTCCATATAGGGTGTCGAAACAATGATGGTAAGACCCTGACTTTGGAGGCGCTTGAGCATTTCCCAGAACTCCTTGCGTGAAACAGCATCTACGCCGGTAGTAGGCTCGTCGAGGATAAGTATTTCGGGTTTATGTATCAGCGCACAACATAGTGCAAGTTTCTGCTTCATTCCACCGGAGAGCTTTCCGGCACGACGGGTACGGAATGGCTCTATCTGTACATAAATATCTCGTATAAGATGGTAGTTTTCGTGAATGGTGGTGCCAAAAACAGTAGCAAAAAAATTCAGATTTTCCTCAACACTGAGGTCCTGATACAACGAAAAACGGCCGGGCATGTAACCCAGAATTTTTCTAACCGATCTGTAATCGACTTTAATATCCAGCCCATTGAGTGTAACACTGCCTGTATCGGGGAGTAACAAACTGGCCATAATACGAAGAAGCGTGGTTTTGCCGGCGCCGTCAGGTCCGATCAAACCGAAAAACTCGTTCTGCTGAATACTGAAACTCAGATTTTTAAGAGCCTCTACCTTCTTATAGTTTTTCGATACCTCTGCAACTTCGATGTATGCCATACTTATTTATTATTAAAATTTACCTCAGCAGGCATGCCTATTTTCAGTTCTCCTGTATTGGGAACGTATATTTTTACTGCGTAAACAAGATTTACCCTTTCTTCGTGGGTCTGGATAATTTTTGGCGTGAATTCAGCTTCATCACTGATCCAAGCAATAGTACCCCTGCAAGTCGCTTTTTCGGTTACAGTTTTATCGTAGAGCACTTCCACTGTATCGCCCAATGCTATATTATCGAGTTGCACTGCACTTACATAGGCACGAAGGGTAAGGGTACTCATATCGGCTATTTCGCAAATTGGTTTACCCTGAACAGCCATTTCATTTGCCTGCATATATTTTTCAAGAACAACACCATTCAATGGACTGATAATTACCGACCGCTGCAGTTGTTCATTGAGAATGGCAATCTGTGTATCGATTACATCGAGCTCTGCAAACACGCCTGCATTTTGCGATTTCAGGCTTTCTATCTGCTTACGGCTTACATTTACCTGAGATGTAATGTCGTCGTACTGTTTCTGGGTTGCTACATTGTTCTTCAGCAAGTCGGCTACACGCTGCTGCTCCTTCAAAAGACTGCTCAGCTGTTCTTCGGCAACAGCCACCTGATTGATTATATTATCGAATTTAACCCGAACGGCATCTTTCTGGGTTATTAGCTGTTTTCGCTGTAATACTAGAATAGCAGTGTCGACAACTGCAATGGTGTCGCCTTTGCGAATCTGCTTCCCGTCTTCTACAGGCATAAAAATGATTTTGCCCGATGTTTCGGCAGAAATCACCGTACTTTCGGTTTCGAAATTGCCATAGGCATCGGCTTTCTCGCCATTGCCACCACACGATATCAGCATAGTAATTGCCGCCGCTCCAAAACAAAGCATGACTATTGTTGCGTTATTTTTCATACATGATTCCTTTTAAAAGATTATATTTAACTTTCGCTTCCGCAAGCATAATAATGTGCAGGTTATAATTGCCCTGAGCAGCTTGCTCATCGTTCAATGCATTCAAATAGTCGGTGGAAGTTGCTGTTCCACAGTTAAGTCGCAATGAAACGGCTTCGGTAATATTGTGCTTCAGGGTAATGATTTCTTCGTCTTTTTCCATAAGTTTTTCGCACTTTTCTATCCGTTGCATTTGGGCATCAAGTTGTGACTGCTGCAGGTAGTTGATCTGTTCAATCTGTGTATCAATGATGCTCTGTTGCACTTGTATCTGTTGCCTGTCCGATTTGGATTTACCCCAGTCCCATGGTGTCCATACCATCTTTGCACCAACAATCACAAAAGGTTCAAATTCGTTTGAAAGCATATTCAGTCCTGGCCGGCCATAACCAAGCTGTGAGAAAGCAAACACCTTTGGCATAAGCGAAGTTTTAAGCATTTTATCGCTCGACGATAATTGATTTTGCATCGCATGAAGATAAGTTTCATCACTCGTGGTAATACCCGTCTGCAACGACAATTCCGGGGAAGGTAGCAATAGCATAGCATCTTCAGAAATGGGAACATCCATCAATCGACCAAGCATTTTTTTTGAAGCAGCAATTTCATAATCAAGTTCAATGATTTTCTGCTCTACCACAAGTTCTTCTGCATTCAGCATATCGATAGTTTCCTTTAACACCACACCTGAGGCTGCTGCTTTATTTAGGTCTTCGACTTTCAGCAGCAACTGCCATTTTTTCACCATCAACACTTCCTGCTGACTTTGCAGCTTCAGGATGGCAAAATAGAGGTCAACTATCTGTTCTTTAAAATGGAACATGTCCTTTTTAATCTTTTCGGTTTCGCTGACAACTGCAGCTCTTTCGTAGTCAAGCATTGCAGCTGTCACACCACCATCCCATATATTCTGCCTCAGGTCGAGACTAATTCTGTACTGATCTTTCGAAATATCCGTCAAGGACTGGGGCATAATGGGTAAGTCGATGTCAATGTTTGTAACTTCGTTTTGCCATGTTGCCTGAGCATTTAGTGTAAGCGAAGGATACCAGCTTGTTTTCAGGCTTTTCTCCTTGAAAATATAGTTTTCTTCGGTCAAACCGAAAAGTCGTATTGCAGGGTTGTTTCTTTCAGCAGCATTCAGGCATGAATCAAGGCTCAACACGTTTTTCTGTCCCATCGTTGGGAAAAGCACGGCAATAAACAACCCGATAATCAATAGTTTTTTCATGAGGCAAAGATTGATTTTAATACAAATTCGGGAACACGGTCTTTTCTTTCATTAAGCAACATTTCGTATTCTTCTGGTTGCAAGTCCAGAAGCATAGTAATCATGTTTCGGGCCACAACCGGGAAAATAAGCATCGAAATAATATTAATCATCAGATGCACTTCGCTTTGCACATGAATCTCGTTTTTTTCGGCCGATTGATGAACCAGCGATTTGAGCAGCGCAAAACGGGCCTTGAGCTTCAAATCCGTCATTGTTTCAGCTATCAGTTGCGGGTGGAGTTTTATCTCGGTAAGGAGAAATAAAGGCAGTTGTGGACGTTGAATCAGAAAATCAAGGTAGGCCGTACAGATTTTTTTTAGCTTTTCTTCGAAAGGGATTTCCTCCTGAAATACACCCGAAATGCTTTCAAACATTGCCCCTACCGTATCGGCAAATACTTTCTTGAACAGGCGGTCTTTACTTCGGTAATAGTAATGCAGCAGCGATTTATTAATCCCCGCCCTGTCGGCAATTTCCTGCATACGAGCGCCATCGTAGCCCCTTTCCAGGAATACCGCGACAGCTGCATCATATATTCGTTGCTCGGCACTTTCGTTTATTTCCAAGCTTTTCATCGCATTAACCAAATTATTTAACTATTTCGTTTAACCATTAGGTCAAATTTATAAAATAATTACTATAACAACAAAATGTTTTTAACATTATTTTTAACAATTGAAGAAGTTCATTAATTTTGAACCCAAAAAAATAAAACATAATTTTTTATGTATAATTTCGTTACAAGCAATTAGGATGGTAGTAAACAAGCATATTTTTGTTTTTACCCTGATAATAACGTTTATCATGGCAATACCTGTTGTTGCCAGTGCTCAGGATAAAAAACTTAAAAAAGCCGATGAAATATTTGCTACCGGGGAGTATTACCGTGCACTGGAGTTATATCAGGGTCTTATCCGTAAGGTTAAAGACAAGCGGGTGAAGCAGGAATTGTATTTTAAGTCGGGAGAATGCTATTTTTACATCAATAATTTCAAGAAAGCAAGGGCCAATTACAAAAAAGCGGTGAAGCATCCAGAGTTGGGAGTTGATGCCTATTACAAATTGGGCTTAACTTCGAAACTTACCGGGGATTACGAACAAGCGATACTTGATTTTAAAGAAGCCCTGAGTATTTACCCTGGCGATTCGTTGTCGCAACAAGGGCTGGAGTCGTGTGAACTGTCGGTAAAGTGGATGCAGGAGCGTTCGCGGTTTGAAGCCGAAAAATTTAAGGAAGCCAATAGTCGTGAAAACGATTTTTGCCCTACGGTTGTTGAAAATAACGGGTATCCTCACCTCTATTTCTCTTCAACGCGAAAAGAAGCCATGGGAAAGAAGACCAGTGGAATTACCGGGGAGAAGTTTTCCGATTTATTTGTGGTAAAATTTGGCAAACAGGGAAAATGGAGCAAAGTGAATGCTCTTGATTCGATAAATACCATTTACGATGAAGGGTCAGCCACTTTTGTTAACGATGGCAGAGATCTTTTCTATACCTCCTGCGTAAAAGAAAAAGGAAAGAAACTCGGATGTCAGGTTTATAAAGCCCGGAAAGAATCCATTGAGATGGGTAACAACATCGACGTACAATGGATGAATCCGGAGCGTGTAGATATACTTCCCGACAGTATTTCGTTCGGACATCCGGCTTTTAGTCCCGACGGTACCATCATGTACTTTTCTTCGCGTAAAGATGGTGGTTTTGGCGGTGCCGATTTGTGGTATTCGGAGCAGGAAGGCAGCACCTGGAGCAAACCAAAAAATATGGGGCACATAATAAATACCAAAGGTGACGAACTTTTTCCTTTTATGAGAGCTGATGGAGTGTTATATTTCAGCAGCGACCGGCATCCGAGCATGGGAGGTTTGGATATTTTCAAAGCCTATAAAGACGAAAATAAGAAATGGGTTGTGGTCAATATGAAACCCCCTTTCAACAGCAACGGAAATGATTTTGGGCTTTATTATTTCTCAGGCGAAGAAAAAGGGTATTTTACTTCCGATCGAAAAGGTTCTCAAAAGGAGGATATATACTCATTCGTTAAGCCCATACTTAAAATTGAATTCAAGGGGCAGGTTTTTGACCTCGACACCAAGCAAATTGCCGATTCTGCAATTATTACCCTATACTGCATCAATGGACCAACGAAGTCCGATACAATAAACCTTGCAGAAGAAGGAAGATTTCAGTTCGCGTTAAAGGAAAATTCTGAGTATTCGTTTTCGGTTGAGAAAGAAGGCTATTTTCGTGGAAGAGGCAGATTACGAACCGACACTCTTGACTTTGATTACACATTCGAAGAAATGATTTATATCGAAAATTACAACAAAACTGTCGAGATTCCGAATATTGAATTTGAGTTTGGGAAATACTCCATTACTGAAGCATCGAAAAGCTCATTGAACAGTCTTATAAAGCTTATGCAGGATAATGCCAATTTGGTTATTGAGCTTTCAGCGCACACCGATATGGTTGGAACCGATGAATCGAATATGGAGCTTAGCATCAAGCGTATTGAAAGTGTAAGACAGTATTTAATAGAAAAAGGTATTAATAGCGAAAGAATTAAGGGAGTAGGTTATGGAGAATCAAAGCCCAAACAGATTAGAACCTATACTCCCGAACATCCATGGCTCCAAATAGGAACAGTGCTTGACGAAACTTATATTTTATCGCTCGACAAGGAAAAGCAGGAAATTGCTAACCAAATGAACCGTCGTATCGAATTCCGTGTGATATCGAACAAATATGAACCCGGTCTTGATTAAAATGTTGGTATGATTTTAGCAATGACACAATAGTTTATAATTAAAAATAATTACTATTTTGAACCAGATTGAGGCGTTTATAAAGATGATAACTGATTTTCTCTTTGCAACCAAGCTTTCAATCGAAAACTTATAAGGAAACCTAAAATGAAAACGCTGGCAACTATATTACTGAGTTTTATTATGATTTTGCTGTGGACATACCCCTCCTCAGCCCAGGTAAAAAACGGTTATCACGATAAACTTGCTGCCTTATATGAAGAAGGCGAATATCTCGATTGTGCTTTCAAAGCTGAAAGAATGCTTATGAAAGATGAATATCTGAGCGACCCTGAAGTGTACCTATATCTTGCCATCAGTTACAACAAGATATATTTAATGACTAAGGAGGACCCAACAATTATTCAGGATGAACCAGAGTATGCGAAAGCGTATGATAACGCACTAAAGTATGCAGCTGATTCAAAAAAGAAAGATAAAAAAGCCAAAGAATTCTTTCCCGACAACAACGATTTGCTGGAAGAAATAGTTTATACCGGTTTACCCATTGCCGAGCAGTATATATTTGAAAAGAAATACTCCAAAGCCCTTGCCCTGTACCGCAAGTTTCTTAAGTTGATTGATAATCTCCATATCAGCTTTATAAAAGGAGTTATGGACTTATATACCTTGGACAAAGCAACTGCAAACGAAGAATTCAAAAAAGTATTTGCTGCCATCGAGCAGAACAGCCTTACCACTAATGACAATACAAAATATCTGATGAAAACAGGGTTCCTGATGTACTACGATTTTCTGTTGCAAGAAGACTCTGTTGCAAACGCTGATAGCGCAAAGCATGTATTGCGTTACGCAGTACGACTCTTCCCCGAAGACCGTGAAATAAACCAACGCTTTTTCCCAAGTTCAAAACAATAGAATTTATGATTGGAATAATCGGTGGGACAGGATTAGAAAGGCCTGATTTTTTACAATTTACAAGCGAACTGGAAATCAATACTGCTTTTGGAAGCCCCTCATCACCGGTAAAATTAGCCGAATTTGGGGGCAAAAAAATAGCATTTATTTCGAGGCATGGCGAAAACCATAACATTACCCCAACCCATGTGAATAATGCGGCAAACATCCTCGCCCTTCAGCAGACAGGATGCAACTGTATTATTGCTACCACAGCGTGTGGTAGCCTGCGTGAAGAAATTGGAAGAGGAGATTTGGTGATTGTTGACCAGTTCATTGATTTTACCCGTCACCGGCGGGTTAGCTTTTACGACTCATTCGACAACGGTGAAATGAAACATACAGCCATGGCAGAGCCCTTCGATTACAATTTAAGGAAAATGCTAGCCGAAGCCGCACGGCAAAGCGGTATCAATGTGCACACTTCTGGAACAGTTATTACTATTGAAGGCCCACGTTTTTCGACTCGAGCTGAGTCGAATATGTTTCGCATCTGGGGAGCCGATATTATTAATATGAGCACGGCACCCGAAGCAATTCTTGCAAACGAGGCAGCCATTCCTTATGCAGTTGTAGCACTTTCAACGGATTACGATTGCTGGAAAACCAATGAAGAACCCGTGAGCATCGAAGAGGTAATACACACTTTCCGGACAAATATACCCAGACTTATTCAGCTTCTTTCAACTTTTATTTCCGGTTATATTGAGCGGTAGCTTGTTCTTCATAATATTTTGAAAATAATTCGTAAAGACATGCATGAATCCGGGAACTTAACTGCATACGAAGTAATCAGAATCATCGGATCCAGACCTCTTTTCCTGAATGAGCATCTCGATAGGCTTCAGAGATCGCTTTTCGATATAGATAAAGATTGTATTCTTCCGGTTACATTGCGCGGTGAGTTTATTGCTTTTGTGCAAAAAACTGGTGTAGTTGACGGGAATATCAGAATTGATGCATGGTTCACCGAAACAACGCAATACCGTTTTTATCAGATTCCACATCACTATCCTACGGATCAAGAGTTCTGCAACGGAGTTTCAGCAGTTACCCTTATTGCAGAGCGCAATAACCCAGAAAGTAAAATATGGAACAAAGAATTGCGGAGCAACGCGAACTCATTAATAGAATCTTCAGGTGTATGGGAAGTATTGCTTGTTAATCAGAAGGGCAACATTACTGAAGGCAGTCGCTCAAATTTCTTTGCAATTAGCGGATCAACCATTGTTTCGGCTCCCAAAGAGCAAATTCTGGGAGGCATTACAAGAAAATATGTACTCGAAGCAATACGTAGTGCTGATAATGTTGACTATATAGAACAGGACATCCCTTTACACAGCATTAAAAACTTTGATGCCGCATTTATCACCGGTACTTCAATTAAAGTGTTACCTCTGAAAAGTATCGACGGACAATACTTAAATGTAAATAATTTGATTTTATCGCAAATAATTTCCAATTTTGACCATATAATGCAACGGGAGTTAAACCGAAATTATGAAATGTAACAAAACATCGATTGTTGTTGTATTGCTTGTTTTGGCATTCTGCACAGGTGCTACAGCTCAGGACTGGAAAAATTGCTACGATTATCCCGGAATTAAAATCAGCTACATCAGCGATACGGTTAAAAATGTGTATAAGGTCAGAGTTTCATCTTTGTCGTCAATCACAATGAATGAGCTCTATAAACGCCTACTAGATGTAAAAAAATACCCCGACTATGTAACAAACTGCATTTATGCCGAAACATTGAAGAAATATTCCGACAGTTGCTTCATTTACTACACCATAACAGAGCTCCCTTTCCCACTAAAGAAAAGAGATATTGTCGTAAAGCTCACGTCAAAGAAATCAGCGGGTGCTTTTACTATTGTTACAGAAGTTTTTAATAATTTCCTCGAAGAAAAGCAGGGCTACGACAGGGTTAAAGGTTACAAAGCCATATGGTTTGTTGAAGAAACAAATGCAGGTCTCGAAATTAAACTTAGCATGGAATTAAGCGTACCACAAATAGTACCGGCATGGCTCAGGTATCAGATTATTGTGAAAGGACCGGTAGAGACCTATCTCAGGTTCACACACCATTAATTTCTATTAAACTGCAAAGTATCAATTATTACAATCAAATATTTCCTTGGCTTTTACGTATGAGTAAAATATGATTAAACTGTTATCCATATTCCGAAGTGCAATCATATGGCCATTCACAATATTGATAAAAATATATCAAGTAATCATTTCTCCCTTGTTGCCCAAGTCGTGTCGACATTATCCCACCTGCTCGGCATATACAATACAGGCACTAAAAAAGCACGGTTTAATTGCCGGAGGAGTGCTTTCAACATGGCGAATCCTGCGCTGCAACCCATGGGGTACACACGGGTATGACCCTGTTCCCGACAAAATTATCTTCAGACGCCAGAGGCATATCGACAAATTAAATAACTCATTACAAGAAGATAGTTTTAAGCAGCCTGAAATTAAGCGCAACAATAATCAGGTGGGGCAGATGCTGACAATATACCTGATAGCAGGAGCCGGCATGTTGTCCGGTTGCCATAAGAATACCGAACAACCCCCTCCCCCGACTGCAACCGCTTACGACATTATTTTGGTTATTGGTCAGTCGAATACGCATTACGGAGAAGGCTACGACACGGATTTGGATTGCCCGGAAAGCGGCATCTGGCAACTTGGGCGATTTGGCGCAAACAACTTCAAGATTATTGAAGCCTCAGAACCTTTGGAACACTATACCAGCCAACCCGGCTTCATCGGGTTCGCCTTAAGTTTCGCCAAATACTACAAAAAAACGTTTTTACATACCACCCGACAAGTTCTGATAATTCCCTGTGGCAAAGGAGGAACCGGATTCACCGACAAATCATGGAACCCTGGTGACCCCCTCTATGAGGATGCAGTATCGCGGACAAATTTTATCATCAGAAACTACCCGAACTCGAAACTAGTCGCTATTCTTTGGCATCAAGGGGAAAGAGACGAATTCAACCAGAACTACAAAGAAGCTCTTGATTCGATGATAATCCGGATTAGAATGGATATTTCCGGCTGTAGTGCTTCTACACCCTTTATTTTGGGAGGCATGGTACCCTACTGGACAAATAAAGCCCAAAGCAGGGTCGAAATAAACAACATTATTGCCGGAACTCCGAACCGGATTCAAAATACCGGTTATGCCGATCCACGAAAACCATATATCATCGAAAAACCAGATAATTCTTACAGCGAAATACATTTCGATGCAGCAGGGCAAAGAGAACTAGGCAGAAGGTATTTTGTTGTATTTAGCTCAATGGTAAGGCCTCAGTAATTCGTAAAAATATCATTTTCAACCCTGATTATTACAATTGGATACAACTTTGTCAGGAAAAAAATACACTATATTTGTAAATAACCAAAACGCCACAAACACCATGAAAATGAAATTTCAGTTTTTTATGTTTGCTACCTGTATTGCCACAGGATTATTTGCCCAGACTCAGGTAAATCCCAAAATCATGGAGGTAACTGTTTTTTCAAATGCCGCCGAAATAAAGTCGATTGCTTCGGTAAATGCCGGTGCGGGAATAACCAGTATAGTATGTTTGGACATCTCGGGGAATATGCAGGTGAACAGTTTAAAGCTTAACCCTTCGGAAGGTGTCGAAATCACAGGGTTTAGCGTTGAATCGTATTATTTGCTACCGGAAACCCTAATACCGGAATACAAGAGAATGAATGATTCCATTACAATGTTGAATAACACTATTATTACACTACGTAATAAGCAAGAGGCGTATCAGGCTGAGAAAAACCTGCTCATGGCAAATCAGTCGATAGGAGGCGACCAAAATGGTGTTACCCTGCAGGAATTAAAAAGCATCTCCGATTTCTATCGCGAAAGATTGTTGGCAATTAATAACGAGCTTTCGAAACTTACTGATGAAATATCGAAGCTGGAAAAGCAAATGTCGGAGATAAGCAATCGCATGACAATTGCATCGTATAAGCATGAATCATCGCGCAAAAAAGTGTACATTGATATCAGCTCAGAATCGGCAGCTAAAGTTGAAATCGAACTCCGGTATCTGGTTGGCAAATGCGGCTGGGCTGCAACATACGACCTGATTGCAGAAGATATCAATATGCCCGTAAAACTGAAATACAAAGCCAATGTTCTGAACAATTCAGGAATCGACTGGAACAATGTTCAGCTCATTCTCTCCACACTCGACCCATTAAAAGGAGCATCAGCCCCTGTGCTAACACCCTGGTATCTCGACTTTACGGCAGATGAATACAATTATCAGGACCAGTACCGCTATAGCCGGTCATCGAACGAAATAGAATACAAGAGCGAACAAATGACCCCCGGGCAAATTATGGATCCCAATCAGGCTTATGATAACATCAGCGTTTCGGAGCTTTCAACCGAATTCATAATCAACAGGAAATACAGTATCCCCAGTGATCAGAAACCATTTAAAATCGACATTACAGAATACGACCTCAATGCAGAATACAAGTATGTAACCATTCCCAAACTCGAAACCAAAGCCTATTTGCTTGCCCGCATTACCGGTTGGGAGAAATATGAACTAATCGACGGTGATATGAATGTTTATTACTCAAACTCATACATTGGAGTCAGCCGGCTAAATACCAATACAGTAAATGATACCCTCGATTTATCGCTTGGTCGCGACAATAAAATTATGGTTACCCGTATAAAAATGGAAGATTTCAGCAGCAAATCGTTCCTTGGCAATAACCGAAAAGAATCGAACACTTACCAAATACAAATTAAGAATAACAAGGGTACTCCTGTAAACATTGAGGTTGTTGATCAGATACCCGTGAGTCAGGAAAGTGAAATTGAAGTTGGTGTGAACGAAATATCAGCAGGAGCCTATAATCCGATAACCGGACTCGTAAAGTGGAACACCGAGTTAAAACCCGCCACATCGCAGAAATTTACCATTTCGTACTGGGTTAAATATCCCAAAAACAAGCCGGTGCAAATGAGCCGGAAACGTGCTGTAGCTGCCCCGCGTTTCTAGCCTGACCGGTAAGAATGCGAAACATACTTTGATGCAAGAAAAATCTCAGCACATATTAAATATTATTCCTGAACAGGGTATATCATAACGTGAATTATATATTTTTGAGCAAAATTTTTAAAAGATGAATTTATTGCTTCAGGTTGTTTGGGATGTTGACCCCATTATGGTTGACCTGGGCCTATTTGCGGTAAGATATTATAGTCTGCTATTTGCTCTTGGCTTTGTTATCAGTTATTTCATTATTAAAAAAATATTTAAAAAAGAAGGAACTCCCATTGAAGAGCTCGACAGACTATTGATTTACGTGGTAGTCGGTGGGCTGGTCGGGGCAAGAATTATACATTGTGTCTTTTATGAAGCCGATTACTTTTTATCAGGATTTTTTCCATTTCTCGAGATATTCTTCCCTGTAAGCTTTTCACCTGAATTCGAATTTATCGGATACCAGGGATTGGCAAGTCATGGTGGGGCGTTGGGCATTATCATTGCCATACTAATTTTCAAAAACAAATCGAAGAATAAGAGTTTTTTCTATCTGATCGACAGGGTGGCCATACCTACAGGTTTTGCTGGAGCATGTATCAGACTTGGGAATTTATTCAACAGCGAAATATATGGAGAAAAAACATCACTGCCCTGGGGATTTGTCTTTGTAAAAAATAATGAAAGTGAGCCTATGCATCCTACCCAGCTTTATGAAGCCACATTCTATATAATAACATCCATAGTTTTGCTTTTGCTTTACAGAGTAGAGCGATTCCGGAATGCAAGGGGTTTTCTGCTCGGAATGTTTCTGATGATGGTATTTGGGAGCCGGTTACTTATTGAGTTCATAAAACACATTCAGGTTGGGTTCGAAGAGAATTTGGCTTTGAACATGGGGCAAATGCTCAGTATCCCGTTTATTCTTGCAGGCGGCTTTCTGGTATGGTACTCCTTAAAAATGGATGGTCATACTGTTGATGTAAAAAAAAATAATTAAAATCTGTTGTGCTAATCCCATCAGATTAATTTACATTTGCATATAAACAAGGCTATTTTATGTGGCGACTCACGAAAGAGCTTTTTAAAAGGTACATTCGTGCAATTTTACTGCTAACAGGGGTATTTCTGCTCATTCTGCTGGGCATCCTTGCCATTGAGTTCGGAGCCGGACACTCCACAATACACAATTATTTCGAAGCTATTTGGTATGGCTTTGTTACCATTGCCGGTGTTGGATATGGCGATTATACGCCAGTAACAACCGGAGGCAGAATTCTTGGGATGCTGCTCATCATTGGCAGCTTATTGCTTGTTGGGATTTTTACCGGTCAGATAACAAACGAAATCAGAAAAATTATGGAAGACAAAAAAATGGGTATTTACGGTACCAAAATGACCGGCCATTTTGTAATTATCGGCTGGGACAGTTTTGCCTCAAATGTTGCCGAATGGGTCCTCGATGCCGGCAAAGACCTCGCAATTATTACCAATAATCCGGCCGACATCGACCTGATATACAATCGTTTTGGAAATAAAAAAGTGTTTGCATTGTTTAGCGATTTCGATAAGCCCGAAAGCTTCGATCTGGTAAACATTGATAAAAGTGCTTCTGTTTTTATAAATTTCAAGGAAGATTCCGAAACATTGGTTCATCTGATTAATATTCGAAAAAAATATCCACGGCTGAATTATGTTGCCTCACTCAACAACTCACAACTCAAAGACACTTTTCATGCTGCAGGTATTACGTTTAGCGTATCGAACAACGAAGTAGCCTCGAAGCTTGTCGCCAGTTATATTTTTGAACCCGATGTGGCAAACTTCACCGAAGATATAATGGCCTCTGCAAACATGAACGACGATTACGACATGGTTGAATATCAGGTTTTTTCGAACAATCCGTATGCCAATAAAGATTATTATGAAGCTTTTTTCGACCTCAAAACTAAATACAATTGTGTATTACTTGGCATCAGTCGCAAAATAGGGGAAAAATATACCATAATTAAAAACCCGAAGAAAGGCGAAATAATCAGGAATGCGGATTTTCTGATTATGCTTGCCGACGGCAGCACAAAACCACAGATTGAGCAGTTGTTTGGCACTAAAGAAGGGCGGTGCGTACTAAAAAGCTAATCCTTGTTTTTAAGGAACAAAATAAGATTGTCGATAACTTTTTCATCAGGTTCAAAATCAATATTTTTTAACTCATTACCCAAATTGAAGTCTGCAATCTGATTACAATCAATAACAATTTTTTCCGGCTCGGCTGAATTGTTGTATAATACCAGTAGCGTAGAATGTTGAATCATAGGCAGTTTATTTTAGTTATAACGCTGTGATTTTGTTATTATTATATTATGGATAAAGAAAAAATTATCATCTTCCAAAATGATTTAACTTTGCATTCGTTATTGAAAGAATGAGAAACTGGATTGGAGAACATATAAATGCTATACTAGGAACAATTCTAGCCCATCTCATTATTGTTTTCATCGCCCTTGTACTTAAAATCAATACCAGTGTAGTGCATAGCGAAACGCCCATAATAATTGATACAGAGCTACTTGCCGAAATGCAGAACATTCCGGAAGAGAACAGTTCCGAGGTAAACGACATGGTAAATGTTGATGAGTATTTATCGAAACTAACTTCCGCCAGCAGTAATTATAGTGGAATGAACAGGAGTGCAAACGACAACCTGCACGATAGTAAAAACCTAAGCGTTGACCAAATCAGGCAAATGTATGAAGAAGAAATTCTCAGGGAAAAATATGGAGATGATTATGAATCGCGATACGAGGAATCGGATTATACCTATACAACTCCTTATGCTATTCCTGATAAATATCGCGCCGAAAACACACAGGGGCAGCAAATCGACAATACAAACAAACCTTGCCTAGTGAAAGCTGTACTCGATGACCCTACACGTGCGACCAGATACTTGCACATACCCGTTTTTACGTGTCAGGGCAGCGGGGTAATCGAAATTGCGATTGTTATTTCTCCCGAAGGCAAGGTTATCAATTCGAAACTGCTCAGTACGAATACCAGTAATGATCAGGATTGCCTTGTTGAAGCTGCGCTCACTGCTTCCCGAAAAAGTCGTTTTGGCATTATAACATCAAAACAGAATCAGAACGGCAAAATTATCTACAACTTTGTAAATCAATAATTGTAAAATTTTAGAATTTCTATTTCAGAATTATTAATTTTACGATTAAAACAATACCACAATGATACAAGAAAAGCTGGTTTCATATTTCGATAACAGCATACGCGAAAACTGGAATAAAACAGCGCTTCGCGATTACGACAACGGCGAAATAAGTTATGCTAAAACCGGTAACACCATTTTGAAACTTCACGATGTTTTCCGTAGATCAGGAATAGTTGAAGGTGACAAGATTGCTGTAATTGGTAAAAATTCAGCCAACTGGGCTTGCGTATATATTGCCGCTGTAAGTTATGGTGCTGTTATTGTACCTCTGCTACAGGATTTCACCGCAAAAGAGGTTTACAACCTTGTAAATCATTCCGAGTCGAAATTACTGTTTGCCTCGGATTTCATTTTCAACAAATTGAACCTTCAGGAGTTTACGCTTTTAAAGTCTATTTATCAGCTCGACAATTTTGAGCTATTATTCGATGCAGATCAAAAATCAATTCGTTTTAACAATGCACTTCCCGAGGTTTCTCAGGCTGATTTTGCTTTACATATTCCCGAAAACTCATTATTGGCGGCCATATTATATACTTCTGGAACTTCGGGCAACCCCAAAGGTGTAATGCTTGCCCACAATGCACTGGCAGCAAATATACGTTATGCAAGGGCAAACATGCCGCTTCAGCCCGGCGATAGAATTGTTTCGTTCCTTCCCCTTGCACACAGTTACGGATGTGCTTTTGAGTTTCTGTACCCCTTCTCAATAGGATGCACCATCACATTCCTTGGTCGGCTACCTGCTCCAAACATTGTTGTTAAAGCGTTCAACGAGATAAAACCGCGGCTCATTCTTAGCGTTCCCCTGGTAATAGAAAAAGTTTATAAAACCAAAATCAAGCCTAAGCTTTCGAAACCGGGTATTAAGTTGATGCTTAAAATCCCCGGCCTCAGGCAAATTGTTTACCGGAAAATCAGAGCTGGACTTTCTGCATCATTTGGAAATGAATTTATGGAGGTGGTCATTGGTGGGGCCAAATTGAACCGTGAAGTGGAAATATTCCTTCGGAAAATCAATTTCAACTTCTCTATTGGATATGGTATGACAGAATGTGGGCCTCTCATTACTTATGATGGATGGAAAACCACACGAACCTTTTCTGCCGGAAAAGTAATTGACTGCCTCGAAATGAAAATTGATTCCGATAACCCGTCGAAGCGTGTTGGTGAAATATTGCTTCGTGGAGAAAATGTAATGCTCGGCTATTACAAAAATAAGGATGAAACCGAAAAAACATTTACCGAGGACGGATGGATGAAAACCGGAGATTTGGGGCTTATTGATGAAGATGGATATCTTTATATAAAAGGCAGAAGCAAAAGCATGATTCTGGGCGCTTCAGGCAAGAATATTTACCCCGAAGAAGTTGAGGCTAAGCTGCAGAATCTACCTTTGGTTAGCGAGTGTATTGTTGTTGGCAGGCAAAATCAAATTGTGGCAATGGTATATCCCGATCATGCCATTATTGAGGAACGTGCTTTAAACAAAGAGCAACTTGAAACAATTTTCAGCAATTATCAGAAACTGGTGAACAAAGACTTGCCCGGATATATGCAAATACAAAAAATTGTGCTACGCGAGGAGGAATTTGAAAAAACACCTAAAAAAAGCATTAAGCGTTATTTGTATGAATAAATAAGGATTCTTACTTGACCATTATATTGCGGCTATTTTAAGCACAGTATCTACTGCTAAGGGTTGTGATGTTAGAGGCCATTAATTGTTCTTTCTCTTACTTTTTGTCTTGACACAAAAAGTAACCAAAAAGTCAAGACAAAAATATGCTTCTCCCCGCTCAAGCCATTTAATGAAAAACTAACAAAGTAGTGTTTTGTCAGCACAGGCCCTACTCCATAGGCCGACAAACCAAAGCGTCGAGAAGCAAACCTCTTGATGGTTTTCGGGAAGATTGCTTCTCTAGCCCTTTGTTGTTTTTCTATTAAACGGCTATTCACGCCCAGACCGGCTCGCATTTTTGTCTAGGCTGCCCGCGTTGTGTTGTCTGCAGTGGGCTGTCAAACTTGGTGGTCTGCGAGATTGGAGATGCAATTGATAACCCTGATTTTCAAAAAAACCTACGCAGAAGGACTGTCCACTTTAAACTTTTGTCTTTTGTCTTTTGACATTGCAATTTATATGACGGAACAGGTCAGAAAAAAAATTGTGCTACACGAGGAGGAATTTGAAAAAACACCTAAAAAAAGCATTAAGCGTTATTTGTATGAATAAATAAGGGTTTTATTTTTTCTTTTGTCTTTCGAAATAGCGCACCAGTGCCTGATTGAAATAATAATGATTTTCGATGCAGAAATACACATCATTGTTTATTTCTATAACAGGATACCTTACTGAGTACCCCTTACCCCTGTCGGCAACCGAAATTGATGCAGTAATTTTTTTATCGAGTACTACATTGTTCTCTTCATTATCGAGGTCGATTATTTTAAAAGGAATCCCGGCGGTTTCGTAAAGCTCAACAGCATCTTTACACCTGCCACAATCGAGATGTACATAAACATTGATTTGTGTAATTCCGTCTGTATATTTTAATGAATCGAAACGCTGATAGGGTATTTGATCGGGCCGGTTCTGTTGTGCAAGTGCCATCAACGAGAGTGCAAACATTGTAAGAATCAGGTAAATCTTTCTCATATTTATTTTTTTTTGCAATTTACAAAAATCGAACCAAAATCAGAAGTTGATTTTAATTTTCAGATTTAGTCTGCGGCCTGTAAGATAATTGGGCACTGCATACATTCTTCCGTAAATATCCGAAACCCAGATATGCGAAATGGTGTTGTTAATATCGAGTAGGTTGAACACTTCGAGAGTAATCCAAAAATCTTTAATAAACCGAAATGGATTTGATTCTGACAGTGGCTTGTTTCCGATGAGTTGCTTTGATATACCAAGGTCAACCCTGCGATAGGGTGGAATTTTTCCGGTTGCCTGAAAGCGTTGCGAATTAGGAGGACCAAAAGAAAAGCCAGTACCAAAAAGCAAATTCAGATGGGCTTGCCACGTAGGGTTATTCGGAAGGTAATCGTGGAAGTAAATGGCAAAATTAAATCGTTGGTCAGTCGGACGACGTATGTATCCCGGAAAAATGGTGTCGGTCTGACCGGATTGGCTTTCAACAGTATAGAAGTCATTATCGATATCTTCCATGGTCTTCATCAGCGACATACTCAACCACGATTCTGTGCCTTTAACAAATTCTCCGTTAATCTTGGCTTCTATTCCCACAGCATACCCATGAGCCATGTTTTCGCCATAATATTTAATCCTCACATTATCTACATCATAAGGAATAATATTATACAGATATTTGTAATATACTTCGGTAACCAGTTTAAACGGCCGGTTCCAGGCAAGAAACTGATAGTCGCTGCTAATAACAGCCTGAATCGATGATTGAGCTTTAATATCCTCATTTATTGTGCCATCAAGCCGACGTATTTCCTTAAAAAACGGAGGCTGTTGATAAAGTCCTGTCGAAAAACGGAACACAAAGTCCCTTTTCCATTTAGGGTCGTATGAAACCACCATTCGTGGACTAATTAAAGCCTGATTATTAAAGCTCCAGTACGAACCACGAGCACCTGCATTCAGTCCAATTTCGCCTTCGCCGGCTTTAAAGCTATAGGTATTCTGAAAATAAGCTTCTACCCTTTCGGAAGCCATCCCAACAACCGATGTATCGGTAAAGAACAGCATAACCAGGCTATCGGTATAGGGTAGTGAATATCCTGCAGAATCAATCATCTGCCACTCTTTCACAGAATAATCAAAAATCTCATGTTTGTAGCAGGCGCCCCAACTCATTAAATTATCGTTATGCCGGTAATCGCCCTTGTACGAAAAGGAAATAACATAACCATCGAGGTAATTTCGTGCATGATTGAGAAACGATCCCACCCCGATATTCGATATACTGTCTCCCAGATTATCAGACCCCAACTCTTTATCCAATTCGTTTAAATAATATTGCCCCAGAATGTCGTAAGTTTCTTCTTCGCTGGTGCGGAATGCCGAAGCAATAAACTTCATGTCCACGTTTTTATTCAGCTTATATTTACCGGTCAGTGCTCCTGTAAGCGTAACAAATTTATCCACCTCCTGGCCCTCGAAATACATTTTTATTTTTAATGCTTCATCGAGCGTACCCCACGACGTTTCGCGGTCTTCAGGAATAAATCCGTAATAATTATTACTATAATTACCTAAAAAGCTGATTTCAAATTTCTCGGTCAGATCATACGAAAGATAGGTCTGAAAATCGGTAAAACGCGGGTCAAACAGGGCTTCTGTATCCATGCTACCCAACAGATACTTTGTTGTTTTATATCTGAATCCCGTGATGTGCCTGAATCTGCGATCTTTCGAAAGTCCCTCAAAGTAAGCATTTACACCGAGAAAACTGGCCGTAAGCGAAGCCTTCCATTCAACCGGTTTACGATAGGTAATATCGAGAACCGACGAAATTTTATCGCCGTAACGGGCTTCAAAACCACCCGAAGAGAAAAGCACCGACGACACCATATCGGAATTGATAAAACTCATTCCTTCCTGTTGTCCTGACCTTATTAATAGTGGCCGGTAGATTTCAATGTCGTTGACATACACAAGATTCTCGTCAAAATTTCCTCCACGAACCGAATATTGTGAGCTTAGTTCATTATTCGAAACTACGCCTGGAAGGGTTTTAATAACATCTTCCATACCGTTGGCTGTTGGCAGGTTCGACGCTATTACAGGATTCAGGCGTATCAGGTTGGTGCGTCTTTCGTTTTTATCTGCTACATCAATGCTTGGTAATATATTTACTTCTTTATGGAGTACAATATTTTTTTCGGTAACCGATGCAGGACTCAGGGTAATTGATTCGGAATATTTCTGATAACCAATAAAGGTAATAGTAATAGTATACTCTTTATTTGCAGGTATTTGCAGGGTAAAAAAGCCGTTTTTATCGGTTGCCGTTCCTAAGCCGCCCGGTGAAACACTAACATTGGCAAATTGCACAGCATGGTTTTCATCGTCAATTACATAACCAACCAACGTAGCATATTGGCCATAGCTAAAAAGCGAAATAATAAACAATAACGAAAAAAAACAAGCGCGTTTCATCAAAATATCCTGTTAGGTATATAACAACATCACGAAAGAAAAATTGTGTTTTTCATTATCAGGCCTTATTTATTTCAGGATATTCAATCCGTGTATGGTAAATATTCATTAATTTTTCGATAAATATTTCTTTTGTTTCAGAGATATTCCGGAATGTTAGGTTCACTTTTTCGAACTGACCTTCGGCAACCTGCCCGTCAATGATTTTATTTACAAGAGCTGCAATAGTTTCTCGCGTGTACGATTTCAACGACCTTGATGATGCTTCCACAGCATCTGCCATCATGATGACTGCATTTTCGATTGTCTCAGGTTTTGGGCCCGGATAGGTGAATTTGGCAGGATCGATATTGATTGCGTTATGCTGATTGATATAGCTGTTATAAAAATATTTGGTCATTGTTGTTCCATGATGCGTGGCAATAAATGAAACAATTGTTGAAGGTATGCGATACTTTTTAGCCAGCTCAAGGCCTTTATTCACATGATTGATAATGATTGATGCACTCTCATCGAAAGTAAGGTTATCGTGAATATTCACGCCATGTTGGTTTTCGATAAAGTATTCAGGAATCTCGGTTTTACCAATATCATGATATAAAGCACCCGTGCGAACGAGTAATGCACTGCCACCAATTTTCCTTATTACACTTTCGGCTAGGTTTGCTACCTGCATCGAGTGCTGGAATGTGCCGGGAGCCTTTTCGGAAAGGGTTCTGAGGGCCGGATTATTTGTATCGGATAACTCAAGCAAAGTTACATCGGAGATAAAGCCAAAAATACGCTCATATAAATACATGAGCGGGAATAGTGTCAACAGAAAGAATGCATTCCCGCCAAACCACGCATAGGTTTCCCAGTTTATTTCGCTGAACCCAATGCCATTAATAATTGTAAACCCGGAATATGCCACAACATACGAAACCAATACCAGTAATACCGAGACAAACAGGTGAAACCTCCTTTGTATATGCCGTAAACTAAACAAAACCACCATACCGGCAGTTATCTGAATAAATACAAACTCGAAGCTATTCGGTGCAAAAAAGCCAATCAGCAGCATCAGCATCCAGAAGCTTACCAAAGCAATTCTGTTGTTAAAGAAAGTATAAATAAGAATGGGTACAATTACATAGGGAATTACATAAATATTCATATCCCACACCTGAATGATAAGGTATGTAAGAACAACCATTAAACCCATCTGAACAATAATAAATGTGATTTGCTTCGGGTTAAACAATACCGTTTTGAAATTAAAAAACAGATGTAAATAATATATCAACAATATGATGAAAACCAGTAGCGATAGTCCGAATTGAACTTTGCCCAGGCCATTGTTTTCACTGTTTATACTATATTCATTTTGCAGTGAAATCAGTGTACGATAGGTTTGATTGTCAACGATATTACCTTTTAGTACAATGAGCTCTCCTTTCTGCACGGCTCCTTCAGCCCCAGCGAGGTTCGCGTATTTTTGCTTCAGTAATTCATAAGTTGTTCTTACATCAGCAACTATGTTGGGTTTAAAAAAATTAACACTAAAAACTTCTTCAACCAGGTATGGAATTAATGAATCGCCTGAATGAAACTGCAACTGAAGTTTCGAAATAAGTTCGTTTTTAAGTACTGACAATGCTTCATCAGGAGTGTAGAATTCCGATCGGTTCTGAAGTCCCTTATTAATATTTCCTTCCACAAGGTTAATACTGGCATTGGGAAAGTCTGACAAGGAATCTGATGCAGGAATAACACCTTTCCTGTATATGCTATTAACAGATGTCACCAATAATTGGGTAAGTGCGTCCCTGAAATTACCCGGCAGACGATTAACAAAAAACTGGTTCTCATCTGTTTCCTGAATGTTATGCGAATCATTCTGATTGGGAAAGAACTCGTCGAGAGCATTTACAAATTGCCCGATCACGGTGTCGTCAACAGTATTATCGATGACATAGTACGGAATAAAGGAGGCTTTTATGCTGTCGCGTTCCGCTTTGATTTCTTCTGGCGTTTTACTTATTGCAAAATCGAAAGGGGCGATAAGATTCTCACCCAACCACGGACTTCCTTTTTTGAAATCATATGCAAAATGGCTTTGCTTCGGAAATAGCAAAAAAACCAGTACTCCTAGCATTAGAAACAATCCAATGGAGTAGATTTTCTGAAACTTTGTTCCTAATATTTTCTTTGATCCCTGCATAGTAAATTTTATGTAAAAATAGAAAATTTTATTTATTCAAGCTGCTAAGGTTATAGAGAGTTTAACCAAGCTTATGGAGCACCTTTTCATTTATTACATATACAATACAACTGAAAACAAAAACGCCCCGAAGGGCGCTTTTAAAATTTTTCAAATTTTATTCTTTGACCACTTTAATCGAATTTACATAATCATTCGATTTCACTTTCACAAAATACACCGCAGGCGGTAACTCCGAAAGTGTAATAATCAGCGAGAACTCACTGTCAGTAATGCCAGCCGGAACCGAAACGTATTCTTTACCCAGAACATCAACAATGCTAATTGTTGCATAGTCTGATTTCAAACCTGTACCGGATATAATTATCTGATCGGTAAAAGGATTAGGGCAAATTGAGATTTCGGGATTTCCCGTATCAACCCGGTCACATTCAACTGCTACCATATAGGAGTAGACAAAAGTTCCGTCGTAGTCGGTTTGTTTCAGGCGATAATATGTAGTACCATTATGTGGTGTTATATCCTGATAATAATAGTTGATAATGGCATTACTGTTTCCTGCCCCGGTTATAACTGCAACTCTTTCGAAATCGGTTCCGTTCAACGATTTTTCGATTGTGAAATAGTCGTTGTTTATTTCTGATGCAGTTTGCCATTCAAGGTCTGTCCGCCCATTGTTGCAGGTGGCATCAAAGAAAACAAGCTCAATAGGCAAGGGATTCAGCCTGTGTTTGCTTCCAAAGCTTACCGGGCTATAAGATGAAAATGCAACTGAGGAGGTAATAGTTCCCTGCAATGCATCGCCGGTAGTTGTTCCGCTCATGTATTCCCAGCATGTACCATTAAAGTGAGCCACTGCAAGATCGCTTAGGTCTGCAATACCACTTCTGCTGCCATCAAACCAATAAAGGGTTACGGCAGGAGTTGGACCGCTTGTTGTTAGATTCCAGTGCTCAACCCCGCTGGTATATTGCATCTGACTTTCGTCGCACATATATGATGCAGACCAATTAAGTTCAGCTGCCGTGAAATTATAATCAGCACTAATAGTAGCAGATGCCGATGGTGCTGCAATACCAATTGGAGCCCAAACCACACCTTCACCAATAGGAAAAATGAAAGAACTGGACCCAGCTTTCGAAACAATTCCATCCACATAGCTGTTCACTGCTCCGTAATTTGATGTAGCCGAGCTGCCAAACAGAAGAGAGCCAGTACCAGTATAATACACAACGCCATTGGCGAATAGCGCTACTCCATTAATGATCATAGGTTCCCTAATGTTAATATCGGTAGTACCAACAGTTGTATTACTAAATGTAACATTATTGAATGCGCTTCCTCCTGCCAGAATAGCTTGCTGAGAAGAGCCATTGAAAACAACAGTTCCATTGCCGGCAGAAAAAGTACCATCGTTAGTCCAGCTCCCCTGAACATTTAAAGTCTGACTGTTCGACATCACAACCGTATGTCCTGCATCAATCCTGAAATCATGACAATTTCCCGACGCAGAAGATATTGTTGGAGTTGAAACTCCACAGCTTGTTCCATAGGTTGTAAACAACACATCATTCGAAATTGCAGGTACTGTTGCGGGTACAATAAAGTTTGTCCCATTATATGCAACCCAGTTGGAAGCATTATTCCAATCCGTGTTGACAGCGCCTGTCCAAACATAATCTCCCGATGTTAAACCTGATGGGTTAGGAGTACTTACGGTTACTGTTACGGTATTTGAAGTAGCCGTTGTACAACCCGGGCCTGTGCCACTGTACAAACATCTGAAATCAGTTGTAACGGACAGTGACTGGGTAGTGTAAGAATTGCTGTTTGTACCCGTGTTAACCCATGTGGATCCATTATAATATTGCCATTGATACGACATGGTTCCGGTTCCGTTAGACCCGGAGGAGCTTAAATTGGCTGTTAATCCGCTACAGATGGTAGTTGCTCCTGATGCCGTGACCGATGGGTCAGCAACTACCTGAACTGTTGCTGCTGTGCTTACTGCCGGAGAAGTACAACCACTTCCTGTGGAAGTTGCTGATAAACGGTAATAGTATGTACCAACCAGTGAAATATTTGCTACAGTCAAACTCGTAGTATTTGGGTTGGTATAGGTAGCTCCGGTAGGTGTGCCGCCGACAACATTGCTGAACGAAGATCCGTCAGCCGAATACTGCCACTGGTAAGTAACGGTTCCTGTGCCGTTGAATAGTGAGCTGGTGTAAACCGTAGAACCACCCTGACAAATTATTGAATTGGTGCGTGTAGCTGCTGCCAGGGTAGGATCGGTAACTACCTGAATAGTTGAACCGCCACCGTACACAGGCGAAGCACATCCGCTTCCGGTTGAAGTGGCTGATAAGCGATAGTAATAGGTTCCTGACTGTGTAACATCTCCCACAGTCATGGAGGCTGCAGTCGGGTTGGTGTAGTTTGCCCCTGTAGGTGTTCCGTTAATTACATTTGTGTATGTAACATTGTCGGTGGAGTACTGCCATTGATAGGAAACCGTTCCTGTTCCATTCGAGAGAGAGCATGTGTATACAGTAGAGCCTCCCTGACAAATTATTGAATTAGTACGCGTTGCCGTCGCAAGTGTAGGATCGGCCACTACCTGAACTGTTGCTGCTGTACTTACTGCCGGAGAAGTACAACCACTTCCAGTGGATGTTGCCGACAGACGGTAATAGTATGTACCAACCAGCGAAATATTTGCTACAGTTAAACTTGTAGTGGTTGGGTTGGTATAGGTAGCTCCGGTAGGTGTGCCGCCGGCAACGTTGGTGAACGAAGACCCATCAGCAGAATACTGCCACTGATAAGCAACCGTTCCTGTCCCGTTGGATAGTGAGCTGGTGTAAACCGTAGAACCACCCTGACAAATTATTGAATTGGTACGTGCAGCTGCTGTAAGAGTAGGATCGGTAACTACCTGAACTGTTGCTGCTGTGCTTACTGCCGGAGAAGTACAACCACTTCCTGTGGATGTTGCTGATAGCCGGTAATAGTATGTACCAACCAATGAAATATTTGCTACAGTCAAACTCGTAGTATTTGGGTTGGTATAGGTAGCTCCGGTAGGTGTACCGCCGGCAACGTTGCTGAACGAAGACCCATCAGCAGAATACTGCCACTGGTAGGTAACGGTTCCTGTGCCGTTGGATAGTGAGCTGGTGTAAATCGTAGAACCACCCTGACAAATAATTGAATTGGTACGTGTAGCTGCTGTAAGTGTAGGATCGGCAACCACCTGTACGGTAGCAGCAGCGCTGACAATGGGAGAAGTACACCCCACACCGGTGCTTGTTGCTGATAAACGGTAGTAATACGTTCCAACAGTCGAAATATCGCCTACAGTCATAGATATCGATGTCGGGTTGGTGTAGTTTGCTCCTGTTGGTGTGCCGGTAACCACATTGCTGAATGAGGATCCGTCAGCCGAATACTGCCACTGATAAGTAATCGTTCCTGTACCGTTGGAGAGAGAACTGCTGTAAACCGTAGAACCACCCTGACAAATTATTGAATTGGTGCGTGTAGCTGCTGCCAGCGTAGGATCGGTAACTACCTGAATAGTTGAACCGCCACCGTACACAGGCGAAGCACATCCGCTTCCGGTTGAAGTGGCTGATAAGCGATAGTAATAGGTTCCTGACTGTGTAACATCTCCCACAGTCA
>JAGOLH010000028.1:29303-38096 GCA_017994175.1 Bacteroidales bacterium
CCGGAGAAGTACAACCACTTCCTGTGGATGTTGCTGATAGCCGGTAATAGTATGTACCAACCAATGAAATATTTGCTACAGTCAAACTCGTAGTATTTGGGTTGGTATAGGTAGCTCCGGTAGGTGTGCCGCCGACAACATTGCTGAACGAAGACCCATCAGCAGAATACTGCCACTGGTAGGTAACGGTTCCTGTGCCGTTGGATAGTGAGCTGGTGTAAACCGTAGAACCACCCTGACAAATAATTGAATTGGTACGTGTTGCCGCCGTCAGGGTAGGATCGGCTACTACCTGTAAAGAAGATCCGGTGCTAACAATGGGGCTGGTACAACCACTTCCCGTGGAAGTTGCTGATAACCTGTAGTAATAAGTAGATGCAACCGTAATACCACCCACCGTCATAGTGGCTGCAGTCGGGTTGGTGTAGTTTGACCCTGCAGGAGTTCCGTTAACCACATTGGTGTAAGTAACATTGTCGGTTGAGTACTGCCATTGATAGGCAACTGTTCCTGTACCGTTCGACAGCGTACTGCTATACACACTGGACCCTCCGGCACAAATTATTGAGTTGGTTCGCGTAGCCGCAGTAAGAGACGGATCAGATACAACCTGAACAGTTGAAGCGCCTCCGGTAACCGGAGATGCGCATCCGTTACCGCTTGCGGTAGCCGACAAGCGATAATAATATGTGCCGTTAGCAGTAAACCCACCCACAGTCATTGATGTAGAGGCCGGGTTGGTGTAAGCTGCTCCCGCCGGTGTGCCTGCAACAACATTAGTGAAAGTAACATTATCGGGAGAATATTGCCATTGGTAGGCAATTGTTCCTGTGCCGTTCGAAACCGAACTGCTGTACACTGTAGAGCCACCCTGACAAACAACAGAGTTTGTTCTGGTTGCAGCAGCTACCGTTGGGTCGGCAACTACCTGTACTGTTGAGGCAGCACTTGTAACAGGAGAAGTACACCCAACTCCACCGACAGTAGCCGATAATCTGTAATAGAAAGTGCCAACAGCCGAAATCCCACCAACGGTCATTGTTGTGGAAGTGGGATTGGTGTAAGTTGCTCCCGTTGGTGTGCTGCCGACAACATTGCTGAACGAAGACCCATCAGCAGAATACTGCCACTGGTAGGTAACGGTTCCTGTGCCGTTGGATAGTGAGCTGGTGTAAACCGTAGAACCACCCTGACAAATAATTGAATTGGTACGTGTTGCCGCCGTCAGGGTAGGATCGGCTACTACCTGTAAAGAAGATCCGGTGCTAACAATGGGGCTGGTACAACCACTTCCCGTGGAAGTTGCTGATAACCTGTAGTAATAAGTAGATGCAACCGTAATACCACCCACCGTCATAGTGGCTGCAGTCGGGTTGGTGTAGTTTGACCCTGCAGGAGTTCCGTTAACCACATTGGTGTAAGTAACATTGTCGGTTGAGTACTGCCATTGATAGGCAACTGTTCCTGTACCGTTCGACAGCGTACTGCTATACACACTGGACCCTCCGGCACAAATTATTGAGTTGGTTCGCGTAGCCGCAGTAAGAGACGGATCAGATACAACCTGAACAGTTGAAGCGCCTCCGGTAACCGGAGATGCGCATCCGTTACCGCTTGCGGTAGCCGACAAGCGATAATAATATGTGCCGTTAGCAGTAAACCCACCCACAGTCATTGATGTAGAGGCCGGGTTGGTGTAAGCTGCTCCCGCCGGTGTGCCTGCAACAACATTAGTGAAAGTAACATTATCGGGAGAATATTGCCATTGGTAGGCAATTGTTCCTGTGCCGTTCGAAACCGAACTGCTGTACACTGTAGAGCCACCCTGACAAACAACAGAGTTTGTTCTGGTTGCAGCAGCTACCGTTGGGTCGGATACGACCTGAACAGTTGCCCCAGTGCTGTTAACAGGCGTGGTACACCCAATACCAGAAGTTGTGGCTGAAAGCCTATAGTAATATGTACCATTTGCAGTAATCCCTCCAACTGTCATAGTTGTGGCAGTCGGATTTGTATAGGATGAACCCGAAGGAGTTCCATTGACGACATTAGAATAATTCACATTATCGGTTGAATATTGCCATTGATACGTTACGGTTCCTGTCCCATTCGACAAAGTACTGCTATAGACAGTTGAGCCTCCCTGACAGATAATTGAATTCGTTCGCGTTGGAGCAGAAAGGGTTGGGTCAGGGACAACAGTTACAGATGTATTTACACAACTTGTTGTATTACAAGTTCCTACAGCTCTTACATAATAATTTGTTGTTGAGGTTGGACTCACAACTACTGAAGTACCGGATCCGGCACTGGTGCCACCGCAACTACCCGCATACCATTGCCATGATGCACCGCTACCTAGTCCTCTGTTGGAGTCAAATCCATTTAACAGTTGGTTTATTGAAGGCTCGGTTCCATCACATAAGTCTATTCTCGGATAAATCCAGCGTTGCCGCGTACTAATATCAGTTGAATAGTACAAATATGTACGATGAACTGTTGCAGTTGTTGTTGGCCTCCACTTATAATCGGATGAAGTATTAGCAATTTTACCACCTGCAATAGTATACATTCCCGATTCCGGGTGATTTGTTGTACCGCCATAAGTGTTTGGGTACACATATCCAACAACAAGAACCCATTCATTGGTAACCGGCAAGGCACCGGAATAAAAATAAGGATTTGTATTATTTGAACCATCTGACAATCGTATGACACCCTCATTGGTTCCTCCATTATAGCCATAGGTTCCCAAGTAGAATGAACCATTTCCCAACACAGTTCTGTTAACCCAAACCGAGAACCGATACAGTTGTGTATTATCAACCGTTATTGTACCGGTATTCCACCCACCATCGGCATCGCTGGTGGCATCGTTTCCACCTTCCCAGATCACTGTAGTGTTACCCCATGGATCTGCAGCACTTATCCTATTGTTTTCGGAAGTTGCTCCATTTTGACTAAACCCAGTAGCACTTCCGGTGCCCACTGTCCAGGTAGTATAATCCAACAATCCACCGGTCACTGTTGTAGGAACAGCCATTGCGAGGGTGCTACTACCACCGGTGCAAAGGGTGGATGGATTGGCAGATGACGATAAAGGAGGAATTGACTGGCTTGAAACATTAACTGTAACGACATTTGAAGTAGATGTAGCACACCCACTGCCTGTTGAGGAGTACAAACATCTAAACCTAGTTGTAACACTTAAAGCAGCTGTAGTGTATGACGAACTATTACTGCCTGTGTTAACCCATGTTGCTCCATTTTGATATTGCCATTGGTAAGTCATAGTACCTGTTCCACCTGAACCCGATGCAGTAAGACCCGCAGTAAGACCATAGCAAATTGAAGTTGCCCCGGCGCTAATACTGATTGAAGGGTCAGAGACAACCTGCACTGTAGTGCCTGTGCTGTTTACGGGATTAGTACATCCTGTTCCACTTACTGCGGCTGATAAACGGTAGTAATAAGTACCGTTAGCCGTGATCCCTCCTACAGTCATAGTTGTAGAAGTAGGGTTTGTGTAAGCTGCTCCGGTAGGTGTTCCGGCAGCTACATTGCTCCAAACGGAGTTATTCGGGGAGTATTGCCATTGATAACTAATACTTCCTGTACCGTTCGACAGGGTGCTGCTGTAAACCGTTGAACCACCCTGACAAATTACGGAATTCGTGCGTGTTGGCACTGAAAGAGTTGGGTCAGGTACCACAGTAATTGTTGCAGGACTGGATGCCACATTAACAGAACATCCGTGTGCAGCAACACCGGAAACCGTATTTCGGTACATTCGCGTTGCCGCAGGGCTAGCCGTAATATCAACTGCGGTGTAGCCGGTTGCATTTGTCCATGTCGATCCACCGTTATCGCTATACTGCCACTGATAGGTTAATGTTCCGGTACCACCAGCAGCTACCGTGGTCATATAATGAGAGCCTCCTGCGCAAATAGTGGCTCCTGTGGGATTCGTTGTAAAATATGGATCAGCTGTTACAGTAACAAAAACTACATTAGACGTATAGGTATCGCAACCACTACCCGTAGCACTCCTTTGGCATCTGTAATATGTATTTGCGGTTGGAGAAGCAGATGGATTTGTTGTAGTTGTCCAGTTTGTCCAGGTAGAGTTATCAGGTGATGTCTGCCATTGATTTGTAATTGTTCCAGTTCCACCACTGACAGATTGTGTAAAAGTAACAGTACCGCCCGTACAAATTGTTGAATAGTTCGCCGAAATCGATATAGTGGGGTCGGCAACAACAGTTACTGTTACTCCTGCACTGGCTTGTCCCCAGCAACCCAACGAGGAATAGGGTCTTATATAATAGGTGGTTGTTGAACCTGGTGATGCAACCAATGTGGCACCTGAACCTATGGCTGTACTCGTGCCTGTGGAAGATGTTTGCCAATAATACGTTACACCTGTTGGGGGTGCATTTCCTCTTGTGAGTGTTGCAGATCCTCCTGTGCAAATGGTTGCTGCGCCTGTTGGAGTGGATGGCACTCGCATAGTCGAAAAATTGGCATCGAAGAGTGTCCAACCACCCACATTTCCACAATAATCCGTTGTGTACATTGAAATTTTATTTACAGCATCCAACTCAATATAATCGCTGTGTGGGCGAACTGTAAATACTACTGTTCGCTGATTGCCTGTGACGGAAGTAGTAGCACTTATTAAATCAATTCTTGTTCCGCCCCAGTTAGTTGCTTTTGATACGTAACCTCCGCCAGTACATGCCATTTGATTGGCTCCATGAACATAAGAAGTAGGATGCCATGCAAAATAACCTCCAGCAAGGGTTTCACCCAGGTGATAGTTAACTAAGGCCATCATTCCGTATGTACCACCAATACCACTACGAGGCTCGGTTGCTTTAATAGTAATTGTGTAGGTGTTCGTGCCATCGGTAGCCCAACAACTGCTGTTTACCGTAACCTCATCTCGGGTTGGGGCAGTATTATCAACTTTTATATACTTACCTAGCGCAGTATATCCAGTACCATTGTTACACCAATCGTATAAATACGTATAAGGATACCAATCCCAGTCTGGACAAGACACTGGCACGGTGGTTGACCACCTATTTGTAATACTTGTGCTGGCCCAAGCACCGGCTACAACGCTCGCTCCGGTAATGTTTAGGTATGAGTCGTTTGCCATCCAGTCTGTAAAAACACCTTCAGTAGTGTATGATTTTATCTCATTAGGAGCTGCGCACCCATTGGGAGTACAATCGTGACAGAAGGTAAAATACTGTTCTCTTACATCAACATTATCGGAATGCTGAATATCAATCGTTAATACATCGCCTCCGTTAACCCAATAATTGGTACCATCGTAATAAGAGTATCCCGCAACATTGGAATAACCGTTGTAAGTAGGTGCAGTCTGATCCACAGTAACGGTTACAGGGGTTCTGGTAAGAGAAGTGCAACTTGTTGTTCCGGTAGAAGCCGATTCCGCATAATAAGTAGTTGTTGACGTTGGCGCGACCCCGAAGTTAGCCCCGCTGGCACTGGTTCCAAGGTATGTCCCCCCGGAAGATGCAGTATACCAATTTATATTGTTTCCCGCAGAAGTGGCATTCAAATAACTTGTGCTCCCGCTGCATGTAGTGGATGGACTGGCTGTAACCGGTGAAGGTGCAGACGGTGTACAAATACGGTATGAAAGATTGCCTGAACTCGTAAATGGGCTACAGGTATAGTGATTAACCTGAACAATATAATACCCATCTGAAGGACTTGTCCATGATAATGAAGCAGGAGTACCTGAACAGTGAGGTCCGTTATCATCATTAGAAGCCAACTGATCCCATGTAGAATTATACAAACGCATATAAGTATCTTCTGAACTGCCACAAAGACTAAAATCATATGTATTATTGGCAGTTGCACTGAAGTAATAATAGTAATAGTACCCATTTGAGTAAGCAGTATTCTGCCATGAGGTGGAAGGATAGAGGTATGCCTCCAACGCGGCATAGGTTCCATTGTAAGTTGTCCAGTAAGTTAAATAGCCGGCTGTTGTTATATTGGTACATGACAAATGCGTAGCAGATATATAATATGTACCACCTGTAGAACATGTCCAATCTACATGTGCTGCTGTTCCTATTCCACCGTCATCGTTAGAAGCAATCTGAGCCCCAGTTCCATCATACAAGTGTAAATATGTATCCTCTGCACCAGCTGTACTGTTTAGTGAAAAGTGATATGAATAGCCTGCTGTTGCCGAAAAGCTCCACATGGTCATGGTACCTGCAGAATAGCTTGCATCCTGAGGGTAACAATCAGAAGGATAAATCGTTCCCCCATTTGTATTGGCACAAAGTGAAGTGATAGTAAGACCAACATTTGCACTGCCCGCGATTTCCCTCTGATCAACAATTAGGTTGGTGCTTCCGCTTAAATAAACCATAATACTTCCTGAATGGGTAGTATTATCCCAATAATTTATAACATTCCATGATGCACCGCTATTTGTACTTATTCTTATACCGTCGTCGGAACTGTAGGTAAATTGATAATACCCTGAGGTGAAGTTATAATTCATCATAGATCGGGTGCTAAAGTTATCAGCAGGCATGCTCAAACAATTTGTAGTTGGGGCACCTGAACCCCACGAGCCGCTTAAATTATTCCATGTATTTGTAATTCCTGTTACCTGACCATATAAAGTATTTAAATCTGATCCGTTATAACCATAAGTATTCCACACACTGCTTCCATAAGTCGGTGAAATATAGCATTGAGGTGTAATTGTTACAGTAATAGCAGCACCCCCTGCATTTTCTCTTTGGTCTGCAATAATATTGGTACTTCCGCTGAGATATACATAAACGGTTCCCGAATGTGTTGTATTATCCCATGCATTTACGATATTCCACGAAGACCCTCCATCAGTACTAATTCTCACACCGTCATCAGTTGAATAATAGATTGAATAGATGCCAGCTGTAAAGTTATAATTCATCATATGGCGTGTACTGAAATAATCGGTGTTGGTCGATCCACATTCAGTAGTTGCACCGTTCGACCCCCAATTGGCGGATAGATTGTTCCATGTCTGCGTAATTCCAGTAATTCTTCCAACGTAAGTATTCAAATCCTGACCGTTGTAGCCATAGCTTAACCATGATCCAGAACCATACACTCCCGCGGCAGAAGGAACACATACACAAGAAATAGTAAAATCGAATCCCGTTGAAGTAACAGAACCATCTGAAGTAAACCTAACTGTTAGCGGAACATTGGCTCCTGATGAAACTATTGTTCCAATTGAACCACTTCCACTACCGCTAAAAAGCAGGGTTCCTCCGGTTCCTGCTCCATCATAAATGTAAACATAATCCCAGCCGGATTCTGTAGTATATGAACCGGTTAATTGAGCTTTCATATTTGAACTACCGGGATAAATAATTGTATAACCATCCTGAGAGTTATTGTAACCACCGGCTGAGCCACCGCTATCGTATAAATGTCCCGAGCACGTAGTGTAGCTATTATATGAACTTGTAGGAACAGTCATTTCCGGAATGACAGCTTTATAGGTTAACCGCTGTGTATTCGACAAGTTCGAACAACTGTAATGGCAAATCGCCACATAATATGTTCCACCCGATGTACATGTCCAATCGAGTGAGGCGTTTGAGCTACTGCAGTACGGTCCGTAATCATCATTATAGGCTAACTGATTCCATGAAGCATCGTATACCCTCATGTAAGTATCTTCGGCCGTTGCATCACAGTTTGAAAAGCTATATACCCCCCCTGCAACACCGGTAAAAGTCCAATATGGCATAGAACCATAATATCCGGTATATTGCCAACTCGCATTGGGGTAAATTGTTCCAGCACTGTTGTTTGCACACTGCGAAAAAACATCCTTAGCACCAATAATTACTAGAAAAAAGGTAAAACCCAATAGGGTCACTACCTTTAACATCGATGAAGTTTTTTTCATTTGGGAATTTTTATATGCCGTATCTTTAATGGTTTTCATACAAATTTTATAATACTCCCCGAAATTTGGACCACTGGTTAAGTTGAATAAAAACGATTAAATTTACCAGTATTATGAAAAAAAGCAGAAGGAAGTTTAGTGCAAGTTTCAAGGCACAGGTAGCCATTGCAGCACTCCAAGAGCGAGAGAGCCTGGCCGAGTTATCAGAACGTTACGGAGTACATCCGAACATAATCAGTAAATGGAAGCAAGAGTTTCTCAAGAACTCTGCCCGAGTATTCGATAAAGATGAAGGACAGGGGAATTCGGCAGAGATAGAAAAACTATATTCCAAAATAGGCAAATTACAGGTCGAGCGGGATTTTTTAGAGAAAGTCTACTTGATGTCCGGTCTGGGAAAGAGCTCAAAATGATGGTAAAACGGAACCATAAGCTCAGTATCCGACAACAGTGTGAGTTGTTGGAAATACCCAGGAGTGGGCTTTATTACAAACCGGTTAAAGAACAAGAAGAGAACCTGCATATCATGCGATTGTTGGACGAAGAGTATTTAAAACATCCGACCCATGGGGTGTTACGGATGCAAGATTTTCTGTTGGGATTAAGTATTGTCGTCAACCACAAAAAGGTTCGTCGATTACTACGCCTGATGGGTTTAATGGCTATTTACCCTAAGAGGAACCTAAGCAAATTGGGTTTAGCCAAATACATACGGCCCTACCTTTTGAAAGGCTTGGAGATAAACCACCCAAACCATGTGTGGGCTATTGACATAACCTATATTCCGATGGCCAAAGGCTTTCTGTATTTAACCGCGATTATAG
>JAGOLH010000029.1:0-14750 GCA_017994175.1 Bacteroidales bacterium
GCGTGGCCGGCCTTGCAGTTCTGGTACTTCCGTAAACAATTCATGGCTGTCGTATACCAGTTTTTTGCGTCGAATTTTCGAGGCAAGATAATTGGCAGGCAATGTATCGAGGTCATTGCTCAAAAAAATATCGGCTTTTGCAAAAAGTAAAAACAGAAATATTCGGACATTCAGACAAGCATAAAACATCGGTCCTTTTTCGAAAAGCAACCGAAACCGCTTTGTTGCGAATGAATATTCGCCCAACTGCGGAGAATTTCGTTTTTTACGTCCAAGCAAAATAATATCATATTTATTGTCAACCAGTGTACTGCAAATACGATGCAGCCGCTGATCGGTTACAATATCGTTGCTAACTGAAACTACTATTCTCACGGATGCTGTTTTTCGATTTTAAAATTATACTTTTGAAACGAATAAAACTTAATTTTTAATATAAAATTCGATTATGCCTGCTCAGGTTATTAAAAATTGTTCGCTCAAACCGTATAATACCTTCGGTATTGAAGCTACAGCAGAACAATTGATGAGCTTTAATGCTACTGAAGAGTTAATAAACTTTATCAAAAACACGGAGTTACCTGATAAAATATTCATACTTGGTGGTGGAAGCAATGTGCTTTTTACTGCTGATTATGATGGTTTGATTATTCATCCCCTAAATAAAGGAATTAAAATATTGGAAGAAACCGACGCTTGTGCTGTTGTGGAAGTCGAAGCAGGGGAAGTGTGGGACGATTTCGTTCTTTGGGCTGTGGAGCATAAATTGTATGGAGTGGAAAACCTTTCGGGTATTCCGGGTTCGGTGGGTGCGGTTCCGGTGCAGAATATCGGGGCCTATGGCGACGAGGTTCGTAATGTTATAAAGCTGGTGAAAGGGGTGGAAATATCAACCGGAAACGCGGTTTCATACCTTAACTTTGAATGTCGCTTTGGATATCGTGACAGTATTTTTAAGAACGAATTGAAAAATAAGATTATTATTACTTCGGTGGTTTTCAGCCTTTCGAAAATTAAGAACCTGAATTTAAAATACGCTGACCTGGCAAATTATTTTGGAAGCAACACTGACTCTGAACTTCAGGAAGTGAGAGATGCTGTTTGCAAAATCCGTGATTCCAAACTGCCCGATTATAAGCTTACCGGAAATGCAGGTAGCTTTTTCAAAAACCCGGTGGTATTAAAGTCAGAATTAGAAGGCCTTCTGAACAAGTTTCCTGATATCCGATATTTCGATTACACCTCTAATCATGTAAAACTGGCTGCAGGTTGGCTCATTGATAAATGTGGTTTAAAGGGTTTTCGGCAGGGCAGGGCAGGGGTTCATGAGAAGCAGGCGTTAGTACTGATTAATATTGGAGGAGCCGAAGGGAGAGAAATCCTTCGTTTAGCTGATTTGGTAAGGCAAAAAGTAATGGATAAATTTGGTGTAGAACTCGAGTATGAGGTAAATATTTTACCATAAAAAAAGACGCTGCTCGCGTCTTTCTGTAATTCAAATTTTAATCTTAATAGTTTTCGGCCTGAAGCTCAAAGTAAGCCTGAGGGTGCAGGCATGCCGGACAGTTCTTGGGAGGTTTGGTTCCTTCGTGAACATAACCACATTTGCGGCAGTACCATGTAACTTTTTCGGGTTTTTCGAATACCGAATTGGCTTCGATATTGGCAATAAGCTTGCGGTAGCGCTTTTCGTGGGTTACTTCGGCTTTGGCAATGATTTTAAACACGGACGCAACTTGCGTAAATCCTTCTTCTTCGGCTACACGAGCAAATTCGGGGTATAATTCCGACCATTCCTCATTTTCACCATGAGCAGCTTCCTGTAAATTTTCGTAAGTGCTGCCAACCTTTCCGGCAGGGTACATGGCGGTAATTTCGAGCATTCCGCCTTCGAGGAAGCTGAAGAAACGTTTTGCATGCTGATATTCTTGATCAGCAGTTTCTGTAAAAATTCCGGAAATTTGTTCGTAGCCTTCTTCCTTGGCCTTTGATGCAGCCATCATGTAGCGGGCGCGTGCCTGCGATTCTCCTGCAAAAGCTTTCAGCAGGTTTTGTTCTGTTTTGGTTCCTTTGATACTTTTTTCCATATGGTTATTATTTAATTCTAAGTTTTTTCCATTCTTCTTTCATACGATTCAAATCATTGATCCATCCCTCGATGTCTTCTTCATGTTCGATTTCTTCATTCATAATGGTAATTGCCATCTGATGGGTCGAGAAATCCTTTCCATTTGTAAATGCAGCAATTTCCTGATAACGTTGAATGGCACAACGCTCGCCTTTCAGGTTTTGCTCAAGGATGATTTCAACATAAGGGTCATTGGGGGCGTCATAGTCGCATCCGGCAAGTTTGAACCAGTCCTTGGGGTGAATTACAGGTGTTCCGCCCAACTGAATAATCCTGTCTACCACTAAAACAGCGTGGTTTAATTCCTGTGTTGCATGCAACAAAAGTTCAGGCTCTATCTCACTACGCATTGGTCCTTCCATAAGCCGGGCACCTATCCAATATTGATAGTATGCAAGCCATTCTTCTGATAAGGCTGCGTTAAGTTTTGAAATCAGTTCCTGAACATCGAGGTTTAAAATGTTTATTCCTTTTTGACCCATGATAAATAGTTTTAATAATTGATGGATAAATATATAAAAAAAAAGTGGCATTGAGCCACTTTTTATAAAAATACATCAGATGTTATTTGAATACAGTCACATATCCTGAATAGGTATGGTCTTTCCCGTACTTATCCTTAAGGGTAATCAACCAGGCATAAACGCCTTGAGGTACATAGTCGCCCCTGTTCTGGTTGTATCGTCCCTGCCAATGCTCATAGAAATCGTTTGTGTGGAAAATTTCTTCGCCCCAGCGGTCGAATACCGACATTTCGTAGGAAAGAAGGTCGATTCCTGAGCCTTTAGGATAGAATTCATCATTTCCAGGGGTTCTGATGTTGATAGCTGTGGGAACGTAGAAGAGCAAATCCTCGATGATTTCCACGTTTTTAACAATTGTATCAGAGCAGCCTTCCTGACTGAAAGCTACCAATTGTACCGGGAATATCCCCTGAGAGTAATACGTGTGTTCCGGGTTCTGTGATCCTGACGTTGATCCATCTCCAAAATTCCATTCCCATGCAATAGCATAGTCAGTGGCATCGGAAAAATCAATGTGAGCATCGAATAAACCTGTACTCCAGGGGTGAGCAACAAAGTCGGCGTTAGGTGCAAAATCAACAACAATAACAACGTAATCCGATGCTTTGCAACCAAAGTTAGTTGTAACTTCAGCATTTACTGTGTAGGTACCTGAATTTTCGAAAGTGTGAGTTGGTTGCTTAAGATCAGACCAGTTGTTTTCACCGGAGGTTGGGTCACCGAAATCCCAGTTATAGGAATAGGTCATTACCGTGGTTTCGTTGTTGAAAATTACTGTCAATGGCGAACAACCTTTATAAGGGTCTTTTGTAAGATGTATTTCGGGTTGTGGTGAAACGTTCACAACAACGTCTGCTGTATCGTTAGGTGTTCCACAACCGTCGGCTACAATTACCTGATAGGCGGTTGAAACCATTGGACTAACCTGTATAGTGTTTTCTGTGGTAGTAACCCCTGTGCTCCAATAATACACATAATTACCATCGCCACCAGTAGTATTTGCTGTTATAACAGCTACATCGCCTTCGCAGATTGATGAAGGTACTACTACCGATAAATCAAGAGGTGGGTTAACCACAATGTGTACCATGCCATCTTCGGATACACACCCATTCACGTCGGTTGCAAATCCGTAATAGTCGGTGGTTATTACCGGTGAAACAAAGAATGAACTTGCACTACCCAGACCTTCCCATGTAATATAATACGGTGGATTTCCTCCTGAAGCAGTTGCAGATATAATTGCGGAATCACCGATGCAGATAGTCTGGTCGCCCGAAGTAAATATAACCACAGGTTCGGGAGAAGAAATGGGTATATTGGTGTACAATCTGCAACCATCCACATCTTCAATGGTTACCGAGTAAATACCTGATTCAAGGCTGTAATTCGACCAAGAATTGCCAACGTTGGGGCTCCACTGGTAGCTGTAGGGAGAAGTGCCTCCTGAAACGAAAATCTCAGCCCAACCATCGCTATATCCGTAGCACGAAGTCCCTTCGTAGTTAACATTGTCAATATGCGGCGGAGGAGTAACCCCAACACTAACATTGTAGTTGGTGTGACAACCGTTCAGGTCAGTAACAAGTACATTATAAATACCGGGTTGTAACCCATAAATTGAATCGGTAGTAAATCCTCCGGGGTTCCAATAGTAGGTAAATGCTCCAGTACCGCCGAATTCAGCGACTACATAAGCAATACCGTTGGCTTGTCCGCAGGTAGCATTTACTGTTTCAATCAAAGCCTGAACGGCATTGGGCTGAGTTACTACAAAAGTTTCAGTTATAAAACATGATGCATCCTGTTGGTCTGAAACTATTACGGTATAACTTCCCGCACCCAATCCCTGAACCAATGGAGATGTTTGTCCAATCTGAGGCCAGTTAAACACATAATTATTACTGCCACCCTGTGCCTGCAGCGAAATAACCCCATCGGCAGAACCAAAACAGGTTGTGGGAGTTATTGTTGCTGTTACAGTAATTGGAGGTGGTTCCGAAATGGAAACATTGGCAACAATATTGCACCCATTTGCATCAATAGCGGTTACCGTATAATCGCCTGCGCATAAACCGCTTACGTAAGCAGTATTTTCACCTCCTGACCAATAATAACTTATTGGTTGTGTCCCTCCGACAGAGACAGCGGTCGCTGTCCCGTTACACATCCCGTTACAGGTAACATTTGTATATGCTGCAATTGACATATTAAAGGCGCCCGGCTGGGTGATAGTTACCGACTCGGAAGCGCTACAACCGTTATCATCCGTAACTGTTACCGTATAAGTGCCCTGCTGAAGGTTTATTGCGAGTGCAGCCGACTGACCGTCACTCCACAAAATGCTGTTATTTACCGTTGTGCTGGTGAACAGAACCTCTGCTGAGCCGGAAGAATTCCCATTACAATCAACATTTTCAACATCGAATCCCGTAATTTGCGGTCCTTCAATATCACTTAAATTAATGGTTAGCATTGCAGAGCAGTTGTGGCTGTCGGTAACAGAAATGGTATATGAACCCGCATATAGGTTATTCAATGAGTTTGTTGAACCCCCCGGTGCTGACCAAGAGTAAGTGTAATTTGGTACACCTCCTGTAATACCGATCTGGATAGACCCGTCATTATTTCCACAGTGGGGACGAACCGTATCCTGAACGACAATACCAAGAGCAACAGGGCTTGAAATTGAACCCGATGAATAATATTCACATCCGTTGGCATCGGTTACGGTTAACAAGTATATACCTGAACATAAATTAGTAATGGAAGGTGTAACTTCAAGGGTTGACCACAAGTAGGAGTAAGGTGGCTCTCCGCCTGTAATTGAAGGAGTAAGAGAACCATTGCATGCACCAAAACAGATTTCATCGGTAGCAATCATATTTATTTGTACCGAGGTCGGTTCTGTTATGTAAATGCAAGAGTCAATAGCACAGCCATTGATGTCGGTAACGGTAACACAATGCTGACCCACACCCAGCGCAGTGGGATTTGCAGAAGTAGAACCATTGTTCCATAAATAGCTATATGGAGCGGTTCCTCCGGTAACTGTAACAAGAACATCTCCGTTTGAAGAACCATAACAATCAGTATTGCTGATACTTATGTTTGCAAATTGCATTGCCGGAGGAGTGTTTACGTTCACTGATGTAGTAGCCGTACAATTGTTAAAATCGCGAACAGTTACTGTATAGGTGCCTGCGCACAGGCCGACTGCAGTCTGCGTTGTTTGTGCATTATTACTCCAAAGATATGTATAAGGTGGAGTACCGCCCGAAGGGTTAACAGTTGCTGTGCCTGAACACGATCCGTTACATGGAACAGCTACGCTTGTGGCTGCCAGAGTAATGAAACTCGGATTGTTTACAGTGAATGTCCGTGTAAGAATGCAGTTGTTGGCATCGATAATGGCTACTGTGTAGTCACCAGGACATAAATTGAATATGTCTTCGTTTGCCGGAATAGATCCCGGGCCTGTCCAGTTAAAAGTATATGGTTGTGTTCCATCGAAAGGTGTGAGTTGAATGCTACCCGTGCAAGCTCCATAACAGGTTGCAGGGCTTACAGTACTGAGCACATCCATAGCATCCGGTTCCGTAATAGTAACTCCGGTTACAGCAGAACAACCAGATGTAATGTCGGTTACAGTAACTCCATACATACCTGCGCAAAGATTGGTTGCAGTTGCCGATGTTTGAGGTGGAGTCGTACTCCATGCATACTGGAAATTTCCGGAACCTCCGCTAACCAATGTGGTAGCAGTTCCATTGCAACTACTATTGCAGGTAACATTTGCCTGTGCAGAAATTGTTGCAATTGGGCCACTGATGTTGCTTACGGCAAAAGGCATGAAAGCCTGACAACCTTTATGATCGGTAACTGTAACAGTATAACCTCCTGCAGGAATGTTCAGCAAGTCTTCTGTCACTGCTCCGGTGTTCCATGAAAACGTGAAAGGTGGCGATCCTCCGGAGATTGTTAGATTTATTGACCCATCGCTCTGGTTGCAATTTGCATTTGTAACAGCAGGTGTTATTACTATTGGTGCACCTTCAATAATTGTCGTGGATCCCGTTAAAGAGCATCCGTTTGCGTCGGTTATTGAAACACTATAGGTGCCTGCACAGAGCCCTGTTGCCTGCATTGAGGTATTCATATTACTCCATATTGGATTGTAAGGAGTTACACCGCCTGTAACCACAGCAAGTGCTTCTCCGTTGCAATTCCCGTTGCAATCAATAATGTTATTGAGAATGTTAAGAGTCATTGTTGCGGGTTCTGCAATAGTAATTCCTGCGGTGGTTGTACAACCCAGTTGGTCGGTTACCGTAACTTCATAGTATCCGGGGCCTAAATTGCTAGCTGTAACATTGTGTTGTACTGGTGTAGTGTTCCACGAAAATAGATATCCAGGGGTTCCACCGCCAACTGAAACAGTTGCCGATCCATCGTTCATGCCTGAGCATGTGATGTTGTTGTAAGCAGAAATGCTGGCCATTGGTCCGGCAATATCGTTAATTACCACAGATACAGATTGCGTACAACCATTATCATCGGTTACAGTAACTGTATAGGGACTGCCTGCTGCACTTAACCCTGAAACCGTCTGACTGGTTGGGTTTGTCCCCCCTGACCAGAGATAGGAATACCCCGATATAACTGTTCCACCCGTTGCTGTAACTGTTGCTGTCCCATCAGGGAATCCACAGTGAGCATCAGTTGTTGTGGTTGATAGAATTATTGGGGCAGGTTGCGAAAGCGAATAGGTGAATTGTGCAGTACAACTGTGGCTATCCGTTACGGTCACAGAATGAGCTCCGGCACATAAACCTGTATTTGTTGAACTATTGGGGTTTGCTCCGCTGCCCCAAGTAAATGAGTACGGTGCTGATCCTCCGGATACGTTGATAGTTGCCGATCCGTTGCAAGATCCATTACAGTTCGGATTGGTAGATGTTCCAAGCGTTACTGATATTGGTGTAGGTTGCGACACTGTTGATGAGGCTGTATTTGTACATCCGGAAGCATCGGTAACTGTAACACTGATAGGTCCACTGGGTAAATTGCTTGCAGTGTGGGTTGTAACAGGGATAGTTACATTTAATCCGTTTGACCATAAATAATTATAATTTGCTGTTCCACCTGTTACCACCGCTGTTGCAGAACCTGAAGTTCCACCGTTGCAAACCGCAGGAGAAGTGGTAAGGTTTACTGTAATTCCTCCAAGATCTGCAACAGTTCCGGAAGCAGTTCCTGTACAACCGTTATTATCTTGTATTGTCACAGTATATGCACCAGAAACAATGTTGTTAGCAGTTGCTGTGAATTGTGCCGGGCTCGTATTCCATGTGTAACTATATCCGGTAGTTACTGTACCACCGCTTGCAACAACAGTTGCCGAGCCGTCAGGTAATCCGCAATGCGCACCAACGGTAGATACAACTCCGGTAACAGGTGTTGGCTCAGTTATCGTAACATTATCAATTAATGAGCATAATCCTTCAGTTACTGTAACAGTAAATGTTCCATCGCATAGGCCGGTAACTGTCTGCGCATTGGGGTTTGTTCCGCTGCTCCAGTGGTAACTGAATGGGCCGGTACCTCCGGTTACAGTAACGGTAGCAGAACCATTACATTGATTATTGCATGATGCATTTGAAACAACGGTAGCGTTTATTGAAAATGGAACACCATTATCGGGTACAACTACGTTTCCGGTTGCAGTACATCCTGCACCATCAGTAACAATAACTGTATAGCTGCCTGCAGTAACATTGTTTATTGTACCTGTAACTCCACCTCCAGGGGTCCAGTTGTAAGAATACGGTAGGGTGCCTCCGGTAACACTTACCGAAGCACTTCCGTTTGCCTGCCCACAGGTAGCACCTGTCGACGACATCGTCAAACTCATGCCAGAAGGATTGCTAACCGTAAAGTTTGTTACGGTGAAACATGCCGGATTTGCAGCATCGGCAACAGTAACCGAATATGAGCCTGCACACAGGCCTCCGGTAGTCTGATTGTTTGGTGTTGTCCCTCCAGAAAAATGATAGGTATATGTGGTCCCTCCCGATGCATTCGCTGTAGCCGAACCATTGCAACCGCCAGGGCAGGAAGGAGGTGTAACGGCTACACTAACTGTAGGATTGGTCCCTGAGTTGGCTATTGAGAAAGCTGATGATCCCGTGCAGGAGTTTGCATCAGTTACGGTTACAGTATACGAACCCGGACATAAACTACTTACGCTGTTACCACTGCCACCACTGGACCAGGAATAGGAATTATACGAGGTTGCAATACTTGCGCTACCGTTGCATGCACCACATGATGCATTATTGGCTGTGACCACGGGTGTAGGATTCGCATATGCATAAACTGTTTGGGTTTGCGTAGCAACGCAGGAACCGGCAGTAATGGTCAACGTAACATTGTGAGCTCCCGGTGTGGAAAAATGAATTCCAGTAGGGTTATGTGCTGTTGATGTAGCAGGAATACCCCCTGCAAATGTCCATGAGTAGGTTTCACCAGGAACAACTGTTCCTGTATGCGTGAAATTGAATGAATGTGATGGGTTAAAGCATTGATTACCATTGTAAGTAAATGTTGCTACGGGATTGGCGGCAGATGTCAGAGTTACTGACTGAGATGTTGTACATCCATTATTGTCTGTAACAATCACATTATAGGTTCCACCGGCTAGACCGGTAAAGTTGTAGCTGGTAACATTGTATTGCGTTGATGCTCCAAGTTGAATATCCCAGGGTGAAACACCTCCGGTTGGGGTTACAAGAACGCTTCCGTTACTTGCCCCACAGGTTGGTTGAGTAACTGAAACATTGGCCGTTACAGCCGCTGGTGCAGAGAGAACAATGGTTCGCAACCACTGACAGATGCCATTCGCATCGGTTACTGTTACACTGTAGGATCCTGGAGATAGCCCGGTTAAAGTGTTTGAAGTAGAAGTAAAACCGGATGGACCTACCCAACTGGTCGTATATGGACTTGTGCCGCCGGAAATACCTGACAACGTAATTGTACCATTATTTAAATTGTAACAGGTTGGGTTGGTGTGGGTTTCGTTGGCAGTTACCCCTGAGATAGTAAAAGTAAGACTATTCTGTGGTGAGTAGTTTCCGCAAATATCGGTTACTCCACCTGCTAAGGCTGTTAAAGTATAGGTTCCGTTATGCTGTAGTAAGTCGCCAAGTGCAAAATTCCACACATCATCATAATAGGTGTCGGAATAGGTACTGTTTAGACCAGCTTCGCATAAATCGCTCCATACGTCAATAATTTCGTATGTGCCATTGGGTCCGGTAAGAAGAAAGTCAGTAGTAGTTACACCTGTACACCAGATTCTTTCTGAAAACTGTACAGAAAGGTGTGATGACCCACAATAGGGAGGGAAAATAATACTCTCCATTGTTGCAGGAGAATGGTCAATAATACTTGCACTTGAGGCACCAAAGTTAATGCTGTAGCCATATTGTGTTGAAGAGAAATTGCTGACATTAACAACATAGGTATGCCCAACCGTAATAGGTATGGTTGCGTTGTAGGGATTGTCGTCAGCATCACCGCAATTAATGCTTGAACCTCCATTGGGGCCTGTAGGATAAACACCGTAATACGATCCGTCATACCAATTGCAGCTTACCTGAGTTGATGATATGTTATTGTAGATACCTTCGCAACCGTAATTTGTAATATCGTAAACGGCCCAGTCATAATCATCGGATGAAACAGGATTGATAACAAAAGAAACAAAACCGGCAGACTGGGGTGTAAAAGTATACCAAACATCATTCAACTCGCCGCTGAGCATGCAATTACCGGGGCATCCTCCTGTGGTTGGTATTTCTCCGGGATAGTGCCCTGTTCCCGAATATGAGGCAGTTGTCGAATAGAAGCTGTTACACAAAGGTATTGCTCCGAGGCAATCCTGGGTATTCGGCGGGGTAAGTACCATATAGGCTAATGTCCCCATAGCAACACTGTTGACCTGACAATTATATCGGAAAATAACTATGCTATATGTACCGGTTGTGGGGCAAGTCCAGGTGATTTCAGCTCCGAGACCGCAGAAATCATCGTTATAGGCATAAACCGTTGCTCCGGATGCATCGCAAATCTCTAGTTGCGGGTCACCGGTATAACTTCCACCGCCTTCACAAAATGTAAACACATAAGTAATGGTGGCATTTGCGGTAAATGTTCTTCGTGTTCCGGAGTTTACAGCAATAGTTTGGAAAACTGGCTGCATAGTTAATGTACCTACATTTGTGGTTGAGGCTCCGTTGGTACATTGCGTAAAACCATCAAATGGACTTGTTAAAAATAAGCCCATCGACGCCAGAATAAACATTCGCAGGAGTAAAGCTCTATTCATAGTAGAAAGAATTACAAATTGGTTCTATATTTTCTCTTAAAAAACTTAATCATTCTCATTTGGAGCGACTTGCCCGTTCAGCATCTTTTCATATTCATCGGGATGTTCATCTATCCATTTGCTCTTTTCATCAGCATATCGTTGTTGATCTTGCAATGGATTTCCTGTATCAACATATTTGGGAAAACTCGGATATTGAACATCGGTTCTTGTTGATGTTGCTGAATTGGGGGTTGATTTGTTGTCGTCGGGTTGAATATATCCGTTAACAGAAACCGAAGTATAATCAAAGTCTACTCCATGTGTTTTCAGAATACCCAGCACATAATTGGGGGTTACTGTATTATTGACATAGAGCTGGTATCTGTCTTTATTAGCTGAACTAATAAAATATCTGCCGCGCTGCACATTTTCATCAGCCAAAAAATCTTCTAATATGGCATTTGCGTGATCATCACCATTAATGCCGATTACATCAAAATAAATAACAAAACCTTCAGGTGTTGTTTTTTTCTGAACAAATTCGAGAATATTTTCCTGTGCGAAAGCTGATAACCCGAAAAAGGTCATCAGTAATAAAATAGAAAATCTTTTCATGTTATATTGTTTTTAGTTCATCAATAAAGTTACTTGTCCTTTTTTATGTTTGTAATTACCATATTTGTCGGTCGTCATTATTTCCCAACTGTAAACACCCGGTTCGGCCATGACACCAGTACCGTTTATTCTGCCGTTCCATAGATGTTCCACATTATTGGTTTCAAAAATCAACTTGCCGGTTTTATCAAAAATAAGCATTTTAAATGAATAATCAAATAAATTGTCGCCAATTGGGCCAAAAGTTGAGTTAACGCCGTCGCTGAATGGTTTGAAAGCATTAGGAACATAGTAATTGTGATTGATAGTAACAGAAATCATCTCTGATTTCTCACTTTTGCAACCCATTTCATTTTTTACAATCAATTTCACCATGTAGTTCCCTTCTTTTGAGAAACGGTAATCGAGATTAGCTGTGCTAAACTTTTGATTATCAAGCTCCCACTGATAGTTGACAACATTTTCTGTTAAAGTGTTAAATGTATATAAATTATTTTTACTTTCAAAAGTAAAATCAGCATTTGGTGAAGGAAAAACCATTATTTCGCTGAGCTTGAAAGTTCTTACCACTTCACCTTCTTTATTATAAATCATACAGACCGGATAAAACGTTCCTGCTTCGGCATATTGAAATTCTGTTTCGGGGAGGTTGGAGTTTTCTTCGGTGCCTGTAATCCAGTTCACAGAGCAAGATTCCGGTAGATTTGAAACAGAAAACAATACCTGAGCAGGCTGGCATTGACTAATAATATTTAAATCAGCCGTTATATTTGATATATCAACAGATGAAGCGTTATTGTCTGAATTATTTATTTGATTGGTTTCTGGTGTTGATGCGGAAGTTTTGTTGTCAACATTATCCTCGGTAACATCTATCGTTGTGGTATTTAGTTTTTCAGAACCTGATTCTTTCTGTGTGACTTGTTGAGGTACTGCTACAGTATTGTTTTTATTGTCGGGTGCCGGAACCGACAAATTGTTTTTTTCGGTAAGTGCCGGAGCTGTTTTTTGAACATTGCTATTATCAGTCGGCAATGAAGGGGATACTATGTTTGCTTTATTTGCAGGCTTATGTTGTGTAAGTTTATTTGCGTTTATACCATCGTTGAATGCCATGTATATAATTATAATGGTAGCAGTAAGTACTGCAGCACCACCTAACCAGTAACCCAATTTGCCCTTAGGAGGGGGCGGGGCATTCCGGGGTAATTTTTTACTGAAGTCCTCCCATGCATTCGGAATTTCCGCTGCTTCGAAGTTCTTTAGTCTTTCGTTGATAATTTGTTCAAACTTGTTCATTTTCAACACTTTTGTATTTTTCAAGATACATTTGCTTTAACCTGAGTTTTGCCTTTGCAAGGTTCGATTTCGATGTTCCTACACTTATACCAAGCATATCGGCAATGTCTTTATGAGAATATTCTTCAATAACATAAAGGTTAAACACAGCTTTATAGGCGGGCGAAAGGCACTGGATCAATTCAATAAGTCGTTCTGCCTTCAGATTGGTCAGTTTCATTTCTGCAATTGCATCGTCTGAATTGTCTTCAATTCTTTCGAATTTATGTTCGCCTTCATATTCCAGAAATTCATTTTTATTTCTGCGGATATTGTCGATGGCGTTGTTTACGATTATTTTGCGTATCCATCCTTCAAGCGAACCGCTGTGTTTAAAGTATTTCAGTTTTTCAAAGACCTTTATAAATCCGTCGTGAAGCAAGTCCTTTGCATCTTCGTGATTGGCAGAGTATCGGAGGCATACACCCAACATCCTTCTGTATAAAGTCTCATACAGTTCGCGTTGGCATTTCGCATCTCCTTTAACACAGCCATTTACAATCCTTTCAGCATTTTCCCTGCTACTCAGATCCATAATTAACTTTTCGATTTATTGACGCACAAATATTAATAGAGTTGTCTGAACAAATTAGATTTTTATTTCAACCGATGCAATTAATGTTTTAAATAACATATAAAACCCAAGTGAATTTTGGCATAAAAATAAAAAAACAAAATCATAATTCGTTATATTTGCGACTTTAAAAAAAAATACAATGAATATTACGCACATTGAACACATTGGTATTGCTGTTAAGAGTATTGACGCATGTCTGCCATATTACGAAGGTGTATTGGGTTTAAAATGTTATGCTGTTGAGGTTGTACACGACCAGAAGGTGAAAACTGCTTTTTTTCAGGTTGGGCAGACCAAGATAGAATTACTTGAACCCACTGATCCGGAAAGCACTGTTGCAAAATTCATAGAAAAAAAAGGTGAAGGCATACATCATCTTGCCTTTGCAGTTGATGACGTTGCAGCCAGCCTTGAGCAAGTAGAAGCAAAGGGGGTAAGCCTTATCGATAAAACCCCCCGTGGAGGTGCCGAAGGTTTGACAATAGGTTTTTTACATCCGAAATCAACCTGCAGTGTACTTACTGAACTTTGTGGTCACAAGAAGGAATAAAACAGTTTACAATAATTTATATTACACATGGCAATTGTTAACAAAATTGGAGAATTGGTTTCGAAACGCGCTGAAGCAAGGCTTGGGGGTGGTGAGAAACGTATTCAGGCTCAGCATGATAAAGGAAAACTAACAGCCCGTGAACGCATTGAGCTTTTACTGGACCCGGGCAGCTTCGAAGAGTTCGATATGTTTGTGACCCACCGTTGCACTGATTTTGGCCTGGAAAAGGAAATTGTGCTCAGCGATGGTGTTGTTACCGGATATGGTACTATCGATGGCAGGGTGGTTTATGTCTTCTCACAGGATTTTACAGTTTTTGGCGGTTCTCTGTCCGAAACCAATGCCCGTAAGATTTGCAAAATCATGGACATGGCAATGAAAGTTGGTGCTCCCGTGATAGGTTTGAACGATTCTGGAGGCGCTCGTATTCAGGAAGGTGTGCAAAGCCTTGCCGGATATGCCGAAATCTTCCAGCGTAATATAGAGGCATCGGGAGTTATTCCTCAGTTGTCGGCAATTTTCGGGCCTTGTGCCGGAGGTGCAGTATATTCGCCGGCACTTACCGATTTTATCCTGATGACAGAAGATAACAGCTATATGTTTGTTACCGGTCCAAAAGTTACCAAGACGGTAACCGGCGA
>JAGOLH010000029.1:14850-28311 GCA_017994175.1 Bacteroidales bacterium
GAAGCAACCGTGCCGAAGGTTACGGTTACCTTGCGTAAATCGTATGGTGGTGCTCATGATGTAATGAGTTGCAAACAACTGAAAAGTGATATCAATTATGCATGGCCTTCTGCTGAAATTGCAGTGATGGGAGCACAGGGGGCTATTGAAATCCTCAACTTCAAGGAAGTTAAAGCCATTGACAATCCCGAAGAAAAGACAAAATTTATTGCAGCTAAGGAGGAGGAATATCGCTACAAATTTGCTAATCCGTATCAGGCTGCAAAATACGGTTTTATCGATGATATTATTGAACCACGAAATACTCGTTTCAGAATTATCAGAGCCCTCGCATCACTTGTAACTAAAAAAGACAACCGTCCGGCAAAGAAACACTGTAATATACCTTTATAAATTATGACTACAATGTGGCTAATTAACGCAATAACATTTAGCACTAAAGCTATTGACGATCAAGCCTGGACTCTTTTTATTACAGGTATAACTGTTGTGTTTGTTGCGCTATGGGCAATTGCCTTTATTCTCAGACAAATACAAAGAGTAATTGCCAGTAGTGAAAACAAAACACTGAACAGGAAAAAGTCCAACAACAATACTGTGGATGTGCCCAAGAAAGAGACAGTTGTGTTGAATTCGCCTGATGATGAAACCAATGTTGCTATTGCTTTGGCTTTGCACTTTTATATGGACGATCAGCACGACGAAGAATCGCTGGTACTTACAATAAACACTGTTGACAGGCATGCATCGCCATGGGCTGCAAAAACGTTTAATTCATTGAATAAATAACAGAAATTTTATCAGATACATGAAAGAGTTTAAATTCAAAATTAACGGCAATCTTTACGAAGTAAGTGTCGACACAATCGATGAAAGCCTCGCTGAAGTTGTTGTTAATGGAAAAACGCACAGGGTGGAATTGCTGAACGAAATTAAATCGCCCAAACCAAAACCTATTGTTACTGCTTCGAATAAAGTTAAACCGGTTGAGCCTCCTGATCCCTCTTCAAAAGCAGGAAGCGGACCCCGTCCAAGTGGCAGTGCTAAACCGATCCTCTCGCCTCTACCGGGAATAATTCTGGAGCTCAAAATTAACGAAGGCGATATCATTAAAAAAGGTGATGTGGTTTTGGTCATGGAGGCCATGAAGATGGAAAATAACATCCTTGCAGAAATCGACGGAACGGTAAGTTCCATAAAAGTGTCGAAAGGACAAGCCGTAATGCAAAACGATGTGCTGGTTGAAATAGCTTAATTTAATAATTTTGAAACTTGTAAAATGAAGAAGTTTTTACTGCTGATTTTAGCGCTTCCTTTCCTTTTTACTGTATCGAAAGCCGGGAATGATGAGCTTGGTAAAGTGCTGCTGAAAGGCAAATGGATGAACGAATCGGAGGGTTACATTGCAGCGCCTATTAAGCCTTCAAATACCGAAAATGTTAGGGTTACCAGTAGGCTCAAATCCATCCAATTTAACGAGGATGGTACTTTTGAACTTGACTCAGCCAAGCAAACCTATCAGGGAAGCTGGTCGGTACGAAATGATACTGTGTTTTTAACATTCCTTCCAAAGGCAACAGTGCACTATGCTAAAAAACTCGGTTCTGCCTCTACAGGCTACAATATGACCAACGACACGGTGAAACTATGCCCCAGACATGGTACCGTAAACGGTGATGTACTTTCTCTAAGCGATAATCAGGAATACACTCAGCATTCCGGAGCTTTGGTAGGGATGAAATCATTCTGGGAATTTACCGGTTTTGCCAATGCCACATGGGGACACGGTGTAATGCTTCTGGTAGCTTTATTTTTTATATTTCTCGCTATACGTTATCACTTTGAGCCGTTATTGCTCATTCCCATCGGTTTTGGAATCATTATTGGAAATATTCCTATGTTTCAGGCGGTTGATTTTAACCTCGGATTGGGGGTGTATGAACCCGGCTCGGTAATGAATTTTATTTATGGCGGGGTTATAAACGGGTGGTATCCACCGTTGATTTTCCTTGGACTCGGTGCAATTACCGACTTTTCGGCATTGATTTCAAAACCTAAATTAATGCTTTTGGGTGCTGCAGCCCAATTCGGTATTTTTGCTGTATTTATGCTTGCTCTTTTGGTCGGTTTTCATCCTTCCGAAGCCGGAGCTATTGGCATAATAGGCGGTGCTGACGGACCCACTTCCATTTTCACTGCATCGAAACTGGCCAATGGTGTTAATGTGCTGGGCTACACTCAGGATGGCATTCCTATTATTGCTAAAAACCTTATCGGACCTATTGCTATTGCTGCTTATTCTTACATGGCTCTTGTGCCGGTTATACAGCCCCCGATTATTTTGCTTCTCACATCGAAAAGAGAGAGAAAAATAAAGATGAAAGACCCCAGACAGGTTTCGAAGCTAGAAAAAATACTTTTCCCCATTATCGGTGTTTTACTAACCGCATACCTTACACCAACTTCACTCCCTTTGCTTGGAATGTTGTTTCTCGGCAATCTGCTAAAAGAAAGCGGGGTTACCCGACGACTGGCAGACTCAGCCGGAAACGCTCTTCTCGATACAATTACCATACTCGTGGGAGTTTCTGTAGGTGCATCTACTCAGGCCGACGTTTTCCTTACTTCCGATTCCATTCTGATTTTTGCAATGGGTGCAATTTCGTTTATGTTTGCTACAGCTGCCGGAGTGTTTGTTGGAAAAATTATGAACTGGCTCGCACCTAAAAATGATCCTATAAATCCGATGATTGGTGCGGCAGGAGTATCGGCTGTTCCCGACAGTGCCCGAGTTGTTCACGATATGGGTTTAAAAGCCGACAGAACCAACTACCTCCTCATGCATGCCATGGGTCCAAACGTTGCCGGGGTTATTGGCTCTGCAATAGCAGCCGGTATTTTGCTGAGTTTCTTATTGTAATCGGACTAATGTTTGATTGAACGCCTGTAGAGTTTATCCTTTACAGGCGTTTGTTCTTTTTGCGGAAAATAGAAAGCCCATCAAGGTACACCCCCGCTCCAAATTCCAGATATTGCGCTTTAAAACCTACTGACTTTAATGTAACATTCAGTACCACAGGTCTTAGGTAGTAACGGAATCCGGTTCGGAGATACGACCAGTCGTGAGGCTTCACTCTGTTATAAACATACAGGCCAGCATAGGTGAGAAATCCGAAATTTCTGTACGTAAATTCATGTCCTGCACACAGACCTAACCTGAAATAGTCGAAAAACGTCTGATCAGGGACAGGCAGCATTTTATCCCAGTTTATGTCCCAATAGTGATGGTCAGCCCTGTTGATTATTCCATCCAACGAAAGTCCGGCTTTCCCGAACCAACTGTAACGGTATGCCAGCCCAAGGGTGACGGTATTGCAAAGGTAGCTCACTCCCGAACTATTTATTCCGGTGGAATAAGAATCGCATTTGCCAATAGTGCCGATAAGCCAAGTTTCCAATCCTCTGTCGGGAAAATCCCTGTTTTTTGTCTTCTGAACCGGTTGCGACAGTATATTACGCGAAACTCCTAAACCCGCATTTACCTGATTCAACCCCCTGTTCGGGAAACGGGTAGCCCCATTTGAATAATGTGTTATCGAAACCGTTGCAGCAATGCTCCATGCTGAGGCAATTTGATAAGTATAGGTTGATGCCAGTTTAAAATATATATTCAAATGATTACTTATGGCAGTATTCTGCGGGTTAGCTAACGGATCATATATTTTTGAAACATAAGCTACGCCCGGAGCAAACCAGATTTTTAGGTTACTGCGACTTTTATTGACAGCATGGAATCCCCAGTGTAGATATACGGAAAAAGCATCTCCAAGCATTTCGGGGTTTCCAAGTGAAAGTACCTCAAGGCCGGCACCGTATTCCGGCTTTTTATAATGCAATTCAAAAACACTACTACTTTTGTCGGGTATGAAATTATATTGCAAAGAACCCCCCAGCACTGGACTCTGGCGTAAAATTTTCATATCGCTGTAATGTGGCGCTATTATGCCTGTAATAAACTCAGCGTGAAACTGATGAGTATGCTGGCAATACCCGGATAAAGAAATCGTAAGAAATAGCAAGGAAACGAGAATGGTAGCCGTATTTTTCAGCATATCAGAATCGTATTGAAATGAGGGTCTTTTTATCAAGACTCAACAATGACGCTGCGTCATCTTCCCTTATTGCAACTTCAAGCAGGTCAAGAGAATTAAAAATCACCACAAGGTCACCTTTTTCAACCTCATTGTATGAATTACTTATTTTATCAACATGGTATTTGTTGCTGTTGATGTAAATATCAAATTTGCCTGACCCAATATTTTTTTCAAATGTTTCGCGGGTGATATTGGTAATCCCATTGTTGTAAGAATCGATATATAGGATGTGACCTACAATCATTCCTTCTGTAATTTTTGGAGCCAATGGTGTTTTGCGCTTGATATCATCAACTTTTTCACCAAGAGTAGTTATATCTCCCCCTCCGAGAATGTAGCAGGCAAGTTTTGAGTAAATGCTTAAACAGGGAAAAGTATAGGTTTTGGGCAGACTATCAGGATAAATATATATCACCATTTCGGGTTGATTGTCGAAAACAAGACCAAAAATCCCCGTGTCGGTACCTATAAAGTATTGACCTTTGTTTTTTATTATTACATAAGGACTCTCAGAGTTGGCTTCTGTATTTACACACATTAGGTTTACAGTTCCTTCGGGAAAAGCTTTGTAGCTGCTCCTCAGCACAAATGCAGCACGTTGCTCATTGTATGCAGGAATATCGTGGGTTACATCAATAAACCGTACATCGGGAACAGCTGCAATAATAGCTGACTTCACGGTACACAAATAATAATCGTGATTCTTCCAGTCAGAAATTATGCTTATCAGTGCTTGCATATTTTACTATTTTTGTTGAAAATAGTTATTGTTCTTTGCGGGTAAAAATAAACCAAATGTAGTTACAAAAAAACACCATATTTCAAATTATGACGGAAAAAAGTTTTTTGTTGGAAATGGCTGATCCAAGGCAGTTATGCGGGCTTAAAGATGAAAACCTGTATTTGCTTCAACGCTTTTTTGCAAAACTCAAAATAATTGTACGGGGCGATTCGCTTAAGGTAATGGGAGATGAGGAGGAAGTGGCACGTTTTGAATCGAAACTTAAAATACTTACGGCTTTCATCAATCACTACAATAAGCTTAGTGCTGATGACGTGCAAATGTTGCTGCAAAATGATGATCAGGGCGAAACCTTAAACTTCGGAAAAGAAAAAGATGTACTTTTATATAGTATCACCGGTAAACCTATCAAGGCACGTACAAAAAATCAGCGAGCACTTACTGAAGCTGCTGTTGAGAACGATTTGCTTTTTGCGGTCGGTCCTGCGGGTACCGGAAAGACCTACACTGCCATAGCCCTTGCGGTAAAAGCACTGAAAGATCACAAAGTGAAACGAATAATTCTGAGTCGCCCTGCGGTGGAAGCAGGGGAGACGCTGGGTTTTTTACCGGGCGATCTTCGCGAAAAACTTGACCCATACCTGCAACCATTGTACGATGCACTGATGGATATGATTCCTTCACGCAAACTGGAGCAAATGCTCGAAGACAAGGTTATTCAGATTGCTCCACTCGGTTTTATGAGGGGACGTACGCTTAATAACGCTTTTGTAATTCTCGATGAAGCCCAGAATGCAACCTTCAATCAAATGAAAATGTTCCTGACCCGAATGGGCGAGTACTCAAAGTTTATTGTCACTGGCGACCTCACCCAGATAGACCTGCCCAATAAAAAAGAATCAGGATTGTTGAAAGCCAGCGAAATACTTAGAGAGATTGATGGAATAAAGTTTATTTTTTTCGATGCTGATGATGTTATCCGGCATCGCCTTGTTACATCAATTATCAATGCTTACGAAAAAGAAAACAATAACAATCAATATGAATAAAACACTCACAAAAACTGATTTTCGTTTCAAAAACCAAAGTCATGTATATCATGGTAAAGTAAGGGACGTATATTTTATTGATGAAGAATATATTGTAATGGTAGTCACCGACAGAATCTCGGCATTTGATGTGATATTGCCTAAAGGCATTCCATTTAAAGGCCAGGTTCTTAATCAGATTGCCGATAAATTTCTTAAAGCCACCGAGGATATAGTACCGAATTGGAGAATAGCAACGCCTGATCCTATGGCTATGGTTGGGTATAAATGTCAACCATTTCCGGTTGAGATGATTATTCGCGGATATCTTACCGGCAGCAGTTGGCGCGATTACAAAAACGGTGCCCGCAGTATTTGCGGTGTTCCAATCGCTGATGGTATGAAAGAACATCAGGCTTTCGAAAAACCGATAATTACTCCAACAACCAAGGCTGAAATGGGATATCACGATGAAAACATTTCGAAAGAACAGATTATAGTTTCAGGAATGGTTTCGGAAGAAGACTATCAGATGCTGGAGAGATATACTTATGAGTTATTTAGGCGGGGAACCGAAATTGCTGAACAGCAAGGATTAATTCTTGTTGACACAAAGTATGAGTTTGGCAAACGCAACGGCCAAATCTATCTTATCGACGAAATCCATACTCCCGATTCATCGCGTTATTTTTATAAGGAAAGCTATGCAGATAATTTTAAAGCAGGTTTACCCCAACGCCAGTTATCGAAAGAATTTGTCCGCGAATGGCTTATTTCGAGTAATTTTATGGGTCGCCAGGGGGAGCAGATTCCACAAATGACCGACGAAAAAGCGTCCGAGATATCACAACGCTATATTGAGCTTTACGAAAACATTACCGGCGATGCATTTATCCCGGGTACTGGCGAAAACCTGAGTCAGCGTATTGATGACAATGTTACAGCCTTTCTCCGGAATCTCTGATTAATTCCGATTGATGATTTTGGTAGTAGTCAGCCCGTTATAGGAAATATGCAGAAAATAGGTTCCTGATGTACATTGTTCCATCAAACTGCTGATTTCCAAACTTGTGTAAACATGTGCATACACTTTTTCACCGACCTTACGACCTGAAACATCGAATATGCTTATTGAAACTTCTGGTGCCTCAATCCCGTCAATAGTAATTTTATCGGTGAACGGATTTGGATATACAGAGAGTTGTTCCGATTCCTTTACATTGATTGCTGATACTGATGCAAGCATTTGAATATCATCAATATAAAGACAATTACCACCATGGCTGATAGTTTCGAACCGAAGTCTTATGGAATTACATTCCAGATTTGCCGGTCTGGAAATGGAAAAACTATCTTGCCTCCATTCTTCGGAAGTAGGAATGAAAGTGCCATTTTGCTGAAAATCGTCAGTGGTTTTAAGTCCGTTACCGGATAAATAGAATTTTATTTTCCATGTTTCACCGCAGTCGTAGGAGCAGTATATACGCAAAACGTCGTTAGTAGTGTTATCGGTTTTTGCGTATGCCGTTTTAAAATACACTGTCAAAGGGAAGGAGTTCGTATCAATAGCCATCAAGGGGGTATAGAATGAATTGGAAATATTATCGTCGTTGAGCGAATTACGGATTCTTATCGAATAGCTTCCTTCAGCAGCTGCCGAGTTTGTACGCATCCAATATGTGCTTCCATTGTTCACAAGATAAAAATCGTTGTTTTGAATTCCTGTCAGGCCGGGGAATGCGCCATCTTCAAAATTGAATGAGTAAGGAGCTTCCAGAGCATCACTGTGGCTGTAAACGGCAATGCTGCCTTCTTTTTCTTTTGTGTCGCTCCCTGATGGGTTCGATACAGTAAGTCCGGTACTGAAATGACCGGGCTGCTGGTACACGATTACAGGGTTCGGTTCATCGGATAGTTCGGGTGTACCGCCATCGAATGCCCAAATCCAGTTATAGATTGTATCGGTATTGTAGCTTAAATCGTAGTATTGCACTTCTCTTCCGGTGCAAGCAACTTTAATATTCTGATCGAAATCGGCAACCGGCTCACATACAGCGATTGAATTCTCATCGAAAACACCGGTAGCAATCAAATTTGACTCAGACCAGAGGTTATTTCTGTCGCAAATGCTGGAATTAAGAGTGGCTCTCATTCTTACGCCCTGTCCTTCACTGAACATGAGACCGCAATAGGAGTACTCCATATAGTTCTGCACATTGTCGAGCGACCCGCAGGTTTCGGCATAAACACTACAACTGGTATGTCCGATGGTGTTTGGAGTATCTTCGACTTCATCATCAATTTCACAGTTTTCGGGTAATCCCGGGTCGTTGCTGTCGCCCCAGGGGTGCATTAAATTCAGGTAATGCCCGATTTCATGGGTAAGGGTACGTGCCCTGCCCGAGGAACCTGTTCCTATAGAACCGACATAGGCATGATCTATAAGAATGCCATCTGTTCCATCTGGTACCCAGCCCGGATAATACGCATATCCGGCTACTCCACCCGGAATCCGCGCTACAATCCAAACATTCAGATATTTGGCTCTGGGCCATGAAGGGGCAATATCTTTAATCTGCTCTCCACCATTATAGGTTTCATCCGACACAGTACGTGTAATGCCATCTGTGCAATTACCATCTGGATCAATTTTAGCAAGCCTGAATTCAATATGAGAATCACCGGCAATTTCTTTAAAAGGATCGATGATGTACATGGTATCGGAGTTCAGTTTCCTGAAATCGAGATTCAATATTCTGATCTGATCTTCAATCTGCTCTTTCGAAATGTTTTCAGGGCCATAATTATGCACTATATGAAACACCACCGGAATTACATACACCTGATCTGTTTTTTGCTCCTGCTCTACATATTGCTCAACAAAATTTCTGAGTTCAAGAATATCGTTAATTGCAGCAGGGTTAGCCTCCAGCGCTTTACGATTCATCTCAGGTGTAGCGCAACGCCACGATGATTCCTGCGCATTTGCTGGAATATTACATGCCAGCATTCCCGTAATGATAAACAAATAGATTATTGTTTTTTTCATAGAGTCATTTTTAGTGTTGCAAATATAGGTTAAAATTTTTTCAATGAATTAACCGCTATGGACTCAATCTGTTCAAATAAAAATAAACGAATCTTTACCGCATCAGATTAAGTCGCTTAACTATTACATCTTCAGTAGTTGTAAGCTTCAGGATATAGATACCGGAAGGCAGCATTCTGTTGGTTTTCCATACTATACTTTCGTTTTCGGGAAAGCAATCAGACCAGATTTTTTGCCCATTCATATTGAATACTTCACATTGTATCGGCCCCGCGGTGTTTGGAACAGAAACATAAAAGCAGTCCGATGATGGGTTCGGGAACACATTTATCTGCGATTCTTCGGTAAATTGTTCCGACAGAACGTTTTCGACATAGAGCGTTACCGGTATATCTACAGTATCCGCATCGGAATATATTTTTAAAAGGCATTGGTAAACGCCTTCGTCCATACCGTTAGTATCGAAGGTTATCAGTACGGTATCAATTTCTCCAATAATAACCTGCTCCTGAAGCGGGTCAACACTAAGCCAGTCGATTGGAGGCCCGAGGTTGATCAAGTCAACAGAACCATTAACCATGTGTGGCTCAGCCCCATAAATGTCGCCGTGAAGCTGGTATTCAATCTGCAAATCCCCCTCAAAATCTTCTGAGATGCTTGCATCAATATTAAGGTATCCCGTTTCGTTTCCATGAATAATACCCCAGCCGTTATCATCTTCACCGGTCCAGCTGATTATTACACCATTGCCCAAGGTGCCTGAAGTAATAAGAGTATCGCCTCCCTGATCAATAATATCGGTAACCATTGTAACAGTTACACCTGCAGGAAAATCGAAATAAACCTGTTTAATCCACTCGTTGTCGGTTGAGGCATTATAAATTGAAAAGGCCCATGAAACATCGCTCCCCATAACAAAGGCGTTTTGGTCGCAGGTTACTGTGCTTCCTGCAATGCTTTTCTGACCCGAACCCTGTATTACATTCAGTATTTCGAAATGATAATTCAGTATTCCACCGCCCATATTCATTACATACAGTGTGTCGGTGTCGGTTTCGTCGATTCCCATATGTTTAACGATTGTATCGGTGCTAAGAACAAGCACTGGAGGGGCATCGTAAATCGACGGGAAAATGATATTGTCAATCCATGCACAATCGGACCCTGTATTTACTGAGCCATCTTTTTTGTATTTCCATGTAAAAGTATGTACACCCGATGATACGGGGTAAGTGAATTGTTCCCAACCGAGAACGCCATCCCATCGCTGCACTTCGTTCCCGTCAATTAAAAAAGCAAGATAGTCCCAGTTGTCATTATTGGCATCGTTTTCGCAGGACACCGCTCTGGCAAACGAAATTTCTCCTGATGCCAGTACTTCAAGTGCAATACTGAGATTCGATTCCTGATTGTGTGTGATAGTACCCGACCGAAGACAATAAACCCCTTCATAAACATTCTGATCAGTAATAAACCAATCGACATTGCCGCTCAATTCCCATTCGAAAGAGCTTAAATCACCGGTTTCCCAGTTTTCGATGATTTGCCCTATGGTAAGCCGGAGAAGGATTGTCTCCTGATAGTTGTGGTCACCGGTAATTTGCATGCTTATTACAGCCAGATGTCCAACCGGTGTTTCCGGAGAAGCTGTAATGTTAAAAATGGCAGGCTGTTGCTGTTGCGAATTAATCAGATCTATGTGAAAAGTATTGGTATTCAATGTGATAAAAGGGTCAACTGTTGAAATAATCATATCCAGATCGCCGACTTCGGCACCTCCGGAGTTAAAAATGTAAAAATTTACGTCAGATGTCTCTCCGATGTCGAGCAGATGATTGTCGTTATCATCTACCCAATGATCGGTATTCTCCAAAACCGCAGTATAAACTGTTTCTGTGAGATCAATATCCCATGTATTCTGGTCGCTTGAAGCCAGTATATGGAATGGTACGGTTTCTTCGTTTTCGAAATCAAATAGTGTGTTGAATGTGAACCCGTTTGCAATTATTAATTCTTCTCCCGGCTGTAAGCTTATATTATTTTGTGCACCCAGAGTAATCTGAATTTGATTGTTTGATGAAGTTAAACTGAGATCCAAATCTGTAATAGGAAAATCAGTAGCATTGCGGAGACTCAGGTTGAACCAGGCATTTTCGCCCCATTCAAGAGAATCGTTGTCGGTGGTATGTAGTTCGGTTGTAACGATTAAACCGTTTGTCGAAATTGGAATTGTTTTACGGTCAATCAGATTGTTGTTGTCATACACTTTGAAATGCAGGTTGTAGGCGAGAAGCTCCTGGGTAAGGTAGCCTGTGAGTAAGCCGGAGGGTGAAAGCGAAAACTCTTCAGGCAAGCTGAGCGGTGTGAGGCTGTACTTTAGATTAACCGGCAAATCAGGCGAATTGGAGTACGGGAATAATATGTAGTTCAATTGATTCCCTGAAGAAATACCGGAAATCCAGCGCTCGTCGTAAGGTATAGAAGAGTTTCCGTAAAAGTATTCGATAAGCCCCGTATTATGAATTTTAACAGCAGCTTCAATATAGTTTGCCTTTACCCACCGTATGGACACATAGTCGGCTCCCAGTTTATAATATACGTTTGCGTTCATATCGACCATACAGGCTGCAATGCATTTGCGGTTGATAAATGTGGTCATTAGTTCGTGCTGATAAGGCAACGAATATGGATCGCCGCTGAAGTCAATGTACCCATCATTCGATACATATATTTTATTATACTCCTGACCGTAGAAATTGAAACTGAACGGAAGCTCAAGGCTTGACCCCGAAAATGCTGTGGTAATGTCGGAAGGCATCGAAGCACTACCTGTGGCAACAGTATAGTCGATATCGAATTCCCAACGATATGGGGCTGTCCCACCATCAGCTTCGAGTTGGTAGGAATAATCGTGATATACTTCTGCTTCGGGCAGAACATCGGTGGTGATGTTTACTGGGTCGTAGGCAATCGTTTTAATTATGCTGAGCTGTGTTTTTGTGTTGTTTGCAATCGGCACGTTCGTTTGGGAACAAGGTGTCTCAACAAGGCTACCGGTATAGTCCATCAACGAAAATGAGATAATATTTCCGCTACCCCAAACATCTGGGTCGTCTTCAACAATTTCAAAGAAAAACTTTGCTTCTGAACCTGGGCTAATATAGTTCAGAAATGGTGTCACATCTAATCCGAACTCAAAATATTTCTGTTCTTCTTCGTTGCCACCTTGCATCCCCATATCATCGCCCTGATAATTTACAATCGGGTACTCAATGATATACCTAGGAATGGCATCCAATGTATTTGTCGACATGCCGGCTCGTATTTTAATTCTTTTGCGATGGGTGTAGTATAGATTTATCTTATAGGTGAGCAAAGGCTCATACGACTCTTTTCCACATACTACGTTCACTGTGTTGTTCCATATTCCTCCCTGACTTGAGTTGTCGGCAAGAGTTTTATACATCATCCACGAAAAATATGGGGAGCTGTAGGTGTTTGCCATTTTAAAAGCGCCTATTTCCCAGTCTTTAACATTCACAACCCCATCGCTGTTTATGTCGATATGGTTCGTGTACTGTCCATCGCCATTATAGTCCCATTTAATTTCATCGTTATAACCGCAAATGTTCATACCATGGTTTGGAGAGGAGCCCCACGACACAATCACTCTTTCACCGGCATGAGGAGTGCCCGCTGCTAAAACATTCGATGGGCTTTGGTATTGCGAGTAGAAAAAGGCGACCCCTCCGGTCGCAGAGCCATCAAGGTGATCATTTAACCAGTTTTTAAGCGTAAGAATACCTTCCTCATCAGTACATTTAATGGCATATGCATTTACCAACCGATTGTGCATTCCGCTGTAATAACTGTCGTAACCACTCATCCACCGACTGCCTCCTCCAAATGAATAGGTGCCTCCGTATGTTTCTGTTGTGGGATGCCCTACCAGCCTGATTACCTCAAGACTGTGGTAATAGCTAACGCCATAATACCCAAATCCTCCGTTTTCCCAGTTCCATGTAAAATGCGTAGGGAAGTTATTTGAAATATTTGAAGCATCCTGATTCCGCAGTCTGCACATTTCATATGTATAGCCAAGTGCAATGGCTGCAGCCTGTCCGCAACAAAGACCTGCCTGCAAAAATATGGGAGGGTAATATATTAGTGTTGAGTTGTCAATTTCAACAGGTAATGTTTTATTCTTGTATTGTGAGGGAAGTGTAAGTTGTGGCATACCGGCAAGCTCAATCTGCTCTTTTTCCGATATGGGCTTAAGCACACTGCAGTTCTCCTGCGTAACACCAAGGTTTACAGTAAAAATGAAAAATAGTGTTAGTGAAATGATTGAGTATTTATTCATACTTCTAATTTTTAATGAATGGAGAAAAAAGAATGTCGTTAGGCAAAAAAATCTTCAGAATATAACAACCTGAGCTAAGGCTTCTGATGTCTATTGTTCTGACGTCAGATATATTTTCAAAACTA
>JAGOLH010000029.1:28411-37934 GCA_017994175.1 Bacteroidales bacterium
ATACTTCTAATTTTTAATGAATGGAGAAAAAAGAATGTCGTTAGGCAAAAAAATCTTCAGAATATAACAACCTGAGCTAAGGCTTCTGATGTCTATTGTTCTGACGTCAGATATATTTTCAAAACTAGGTTCTACTACCATTTTAGTGGGTAAATTCACAAAAAGTATGGCTATCTTGCTATATATCATCTATTTATCATTGTAGGCGGGTAATATTAGGAAATCTGTTCGTAACTATTTGCTTAACAGATTGATATGTCGTAAATTTCATCTTCTTTCCACTAAATTTGCAGTAGAACCCAAAACTATAAGAATCAATTTGCTTCCCGTTTGCATTGACCAAGGTAATTGCAGAAATGGAATCGGCTTTGTCACCTGTTATTACAAGATATGTGTCGGAAGGGTTGGGATAAATATGTATTTCTTCGGAATCATTTTCCATAATATCGGTAAGCAATGAATAGTCTTTTTTACAAGTAATGTTATTGTCGTCGGTAAGGCAAACCCTAATAGGATAGGGCTCGGTGAAGGCAATGTTTCCACTGAGTACTCCATTGTCAGAGATTTGAATGTTCTCGGGAGTAGGGTATAGGGTGATATTGATCCGTTGTGGTGATTGCGGTATTTCATCCTTTTTAATTATAAAATAATCCTTGTCGTTACCATACGAAACAGCTGAAACCCCTGTTGAATTCTGGATATAGAATCCTGAACCATAGAAAAAATCGATTTTCCCATTTTCGTACAGACTCAGGCCAAAATTGTTATCGGTCCATGATTCAAGGTATTGTTGCGATACATTCCACCTGATACTTATATGATCATTATAATCTTTTAACCAAATACCATCGTTGTATGCTGGATTGCAAACAAAATCGAAGCGCATATGAGGCCCGATAACCCTTTCCATCTGGATAAAATCCTCAAAGAAGTCTTTTGCGTAAGGCCAAGGGAACTGATCGTTGCCTACCATGATATATCCGTCGGTGTGAACAATTATTTTATTATAGGTTTCTCCATTATACGGAAATTGAAAAGGTAAATCAACCGTAATAATGCTGTCGAAATAGGTTTCAGGGCTAAGCTTTGTGTCGGTATAATAATCATAGGTGTATGCGCTTGTAGTGGTGTTACAAACAGCTTCAAGACTCCAAGTGAATGGCAGTGTGCCTCCTTCGGATGCAATATTGTAATTAAAGTTGGTGTTAGCACTAAATATGGGTAGTGATTCGGTAGTAATTGCGGGTTTGTCGAAATCCAGACTGAGGTTCAGTGGAATAGATATTATGCCATTAACAAAAGGAACATTGCCTGTCCAGGTGAAGCTGGTTTCAGGTTCGCTTGTATAGTCGTATATGGTGAACTCCTGAATCGATCCGTTGTAGCCATTGTTTGGGTCAATTTCCCTGCCTATTAGAAAAAGCCTGAATTCATGGCCTGCTGGCATATAACTTAACAATCTTTCTAAATCGTATCCGATTTCAAAATACTTGTCATCTTCGGTTTCACCTCCTTTCATGTAATTGTTCCCACCTTGATAGTTTATGGTCGGGAAATCCATTTCATAATCAGGAGTTGTTGCTTCAGGGTTGGTGCTTATGCCGATACTGAGTTTTACTTTTCCACGATACTCGTGGTTCAATTTTATTTTTGCAGTGTATTTTGGCTGATAATCAGGCCAGGGTTCAATTACAATCATTTCATTGTTCAGAATACCACCAAGTGGAAATTCATCTGCCAGACATTTGTACATAATATACAAATATCCACCATGTCCCTGCCATTCAGGACCAAAGCTCTCAGCAAGTTTAAAGCCGCCTTTTTCGTAGTCTCTTACATTAATTACTCCATCGTCGTTCAAATCGATGTTGTTGGTATATTGCCCGTCGTTGTTGTAATCCCAGCAGATGTTATCGTTGTAGCCCACTACGGTTCTTGAATGTAAAGGATTGTCGCCGCACTTCGTTATTGTATAATACCCTGCCTCGGGTGTACCCTGGGGTAAATAATTGTCGCCACCCCAACCGATATTGGTCATAAATGTTGCCATACCCCCCGGCATTTCCCCGCGGCCATGGTCGTAAACCCATGCCTTTAGCATAAGTAAACCTGCTTCATCAGAAACATCAATATAATAATAGTCTTTAATTCTGTTTTGCATAAAACTCAGGTAATTGTCGTATCCCGACACCCAAATGGAAGAATCTCTCGATAAATCGGCAGGCGATTGATATAAATATGGCAATCCCATGTTTTTGCCAATATTAAAAGTGCCGGTTACATGTCCGCCATTCCAGCCATATCCTCCATGAAACCAATTCCATGGGTAATACACACTGAACCATGCGTCCTCATCAGTTGAGGCAATATTTTTAACCCGGTTATGCTCATAGGTGTACATATAATACGATGCTGCCGACTGGTTGCATACCCAGTGGGTCTGCGTGTAAATGGGAGGGAAATATATCTCTTCGGAATTATCCACAACATCGGGCAGGTTCTTTGCATAATATTCTCTTTCGCCTGCTTTCAGTGATAAATGTTTGCGGTTGGTGCTATACCTTTTTTCGGACTGAGAGAACAGGGTCAGGTCAATCATCAACAACCCAACAATTATGACATAAATACGAAGCATTAATAAATGATAATGACATTTCTTGCGAAAATAATATATTATTGATTTATTTTTGTGAATTATTATATATTGTTCAATGGAATTTATTCTGGTATCGGATTATGAACCAACAGGAGATCAACCTCAGGCCATACGTGAACTTACTGATGGTGTTTTTGAAGGGCGTAGACATCAGGTGTTGCTCGGAGTTACCGGTAGTGGGAAAACCTATACAATCGCTAATGTAATACAGAATATTCAGCGTCCGGTACTGGTATTGAGCCATAATAAAACACTTGCTGCCCAGCTTTACTCTGAATTTAAAAACTTCTTCCCCAATAATGCGGTTGAATATTTTGTTTCTTATTACGATTATTATCAACCTGAAGCGTATTTGCCGGTTTCTGATACCTATATCGAGAAAGACCTTGCTATTAATGATGAAATTGAAAAACTGCGCCTCAGTGCCACCAGTGCACTGTTGTCGGGCAGAAGAGATGTGATTGTTGTTTCTTCGGTATCGTGTATTTACGGAATTGGCAACCCCGATGATTTTTATGCGAATACCATTCGTTTTAGCAAAGGAGATGTTATTGGCAGAGACCAGCTGCTACGAAATCTGGTTGATAGCCTGTATTTCCGCTCCGAAATTGATTTTGTGCGTGGAAGCTTTCGGGTAAGGGGCGATACAGTCGATATTTATCTGGCCTATCAGGATATGGCTTTGAAAATAGAGTTCTTCGATGATGAAGTGGAGAATATTTTTAGCTTCGACCCTGTTCATGGTGTAATTATTGAGAAGTTTGAACAAGCAATAATTTTTCCGGCAAATATTTTTGTCACGGCAAAGTCGAGGATGCAGGAAGCCATGATACAGATACAGGATGACCTTGGTCTGCAGGTCGAATATTTAAAATCCATAGGTAAGCGATACGAAGCAAAAAGATTGCTCGAAAGGGTTACTTATGACCTCGAAATGATACGGGAACTGGGTTATTGCAGTGGTATAGAAAACTATTCGAGGTACTTTGATGGAAGAGCTACGGGGACCCGTCCGTTTTGCCTGCTTGACTATTTCCCCGGAGATTATCTGATGGTGGTCGACGAAAGTCATGTTACCATACCACAAGTGCGTGGTATGTATGGGGGCGACAGGTCGCGAAAAGAAAACCTTGTTTCGTATGGCTTCAGGTTGCCGGCAGCCCTCGATAACCGCCCATTGAAATTCGATGAATTCGAGCAGCTGCAGAATCAGGTAATTTATGTAAGCGCAACACCTCACGACTATGAACTGGAAAAAGCCGAAGGTATTATTACCGAACAGCTCATCAGGCCAACAGGTTTACTCGATCCTGAAATCCATGTCAGATCAAGCCAGAACCAAATTGATGATTTGCTGAACGAAATACGCTTAAGTACGGCAAACAACGAAAGGGTGCTGGTAACCACCCTGACTAAAAGAATGGCAGAAGAACTGACCAAATACCTGGTAAAGTATCAGATTCGGTGCAGATATATTCATTCCGATGTGGATACACTCGATAGGGTTGTCATCTTAGATGAACTTCGTAAAGGTCTATTCGATGTGCTGGTTGGAGTGAATCTGTTGCGCGAAGGTCTCGATCTCCCCGAAGTGTCGTTGGTGGCAATACTTGATGCCGATAAGGAAGGTTTTCTCAGGAATGCACGTTCGCTCACGCAGACAGCCGGCCGTGCCGCACGTAATGTAAACGGAAAGGTTATTATGTATGCGAGCAAAATGACTGATGCCATGAAAAGAACCATCAATGAGACGAATCGCCGCCGAAGTAAGCAAATACAATACAATACCGATAATCAGATTGTTCCGCGCAGTATTGTAAAAACTACTGAAACAGCATTGTCGCTATCTTCAAGAACGGAAGGTTCTCCTGCCGATTTTGTTAATGCAGAATCAGACCCGGGAATAGCTGCCGATCCGGTTGTGAAATATATGGATAAACCTGCATTGGAAAAATTGCTCAAGAATACCAAAAAGCAAATGGAAGATGCTGCAGCCAAACTCGATTTTATCGAAGCAGCCAGACTCAGAGACGAATTATATATTTTGCAGAAAATGATCAACACAAAAAGCTGAGAAAAATTCATTCTTCAGGGAAGTGCTTACTTTGATGCCGCTCCCTCATCTTTGATACACCGCACCGAAAATCCATTCACCATTTCGATGCTAAAGCTGTTGATGTTACTTGTAGTCATGGTGATACCGTTACCCAAGCCACCTGAGCTACCAGTTGACGTCCAGTACGACCCGGAATAACCTTCGTTAAATACATCTTTAAACCCACTTCGGTCACCACCCAATGTCATTTTTAAAGAGGAATTAAACGCATCGGTACTATTTGTCAAACCTCCGTTGGTAATTGCATCCTGCCATTCCATTAGAACTGGAACATGCCAACCGTCAGGACAAGGGTCTGCCGGTAAAGCGGCCCCGGTTGGATCTGTCCAACGCAGAATCCAGTTTTCATCTTCATTCCAATCGTAATAATCCATGTAATTGTAAATGAACATGTTATGTCCGGGCTGTGTTTGTGCTATAGCAAGGACATCAATAGTAGAACTGGTTCTTATCTGGTGCCCATCATCTTCGCGGCCCCACTGGAATAAATCGCCGTAAGCATTGGCATCGGCCTCAGATGTTGCAACCTGAGTGGCTCCCAGATTTCGGTCGAACCAGCAGCGTCCCGCAAACAAAACGGTGCCGTAGGTAACTTCTGTACCGTTATACGTAAATGTGACCGGATCGCCACAAACAAATAAGGGTGTTGTCGTAAACATGTATTCGTTGCCATAACTTGTTCCTGCTTCGTTCGTTACATAAGCTCTTACGTAATAAGGAGTGGCCGGGGATAAACCATAAAGCTCACTTTCATAAGTATTTCCACCATACATGTCGTTAGTAAAGCCTTCGTTCATTTCAAGGGTGGGTGAGGGTATTGTGCTCCATACCACACCGCATGTTATACTCGTTGAACCTCCAAAATCTTGGATATAGCCACCCGAAAGGGCTGAATTTGATGTTATATTGCTGGGTTCAGTAGTTATTACCTGTGCTTGAGCGATGATTGTTTTTATGCATCTTACCGATAAGCCACCAAGAATAGACATGTCATGACGGTTGGTGGCTCCTGTATCATACCCCAGTTCTCGCATCCATGCATTATTGGTATCAATTCGCGTCTGGCTCCAAAAGAAGTTGTAAATCCCTTGCTGGCTAAAAGACCCATCTGAATATCTTTGTCCTCCGGGAAATGAACTTAATCCACTCTGATCGGTGGCTGCAGTGTTTGGACTGGCCCAGTGCCCTGTCCCGGTCAGTTTCATCATACCGCCTTCAACCGTTCCCCTCCAACTCGTTTCGTCTGCTTGAGTGGGAGTAAGTCCGAGAAATATTTCCAGGTCTTTCCATTCAATATCTGTTGGCACGTGCCACCCCAGTGGACAAAGAGTCCCCATCTCTACTGCAGGGAAATTATATAGTTTTCCATATGTAACTTCATTTGTAGTTGAATCATTATTATACCAGCAATAGGCTCCATATTGACCGACTGCCATTTGCCATTCTATATTGTCGGTGACTTTTGCAATAGATGAGCCCTGAGAAGCTTCATTGTATCTCGACACCCTCAGGTTTTGCGACATCCATTCTCTTCCATCGAGTATCACAGTAGGATAGAAATTACCATCGATGTCGTATACACCGTCCCCTGTGGTATAGAGCAGGGGTAATGTTGTAAAGCTCAGTTCTTCTCCGTAGGCAGTCCCTGCACTGTTGGTGGCATAAGCGCGGACATAATATGTTTGCCCTGGACTTAGATCTTCAATATTGCTTATAAACACTCCCATACCATCGCCATCGTATGTGATGCCTTCGTTGTTATCGATATCTGGCTCTCCGAGGGTGTTCCATACCACACCTCTTGCAGTAATGATGTCGCCTCCGTTATCGGTAATGTTACCGCCGGATATTGCCGCAGTAGTAGTAATTTCGGTAACAGGTTCAGTAGTAATCACCGGCAAACTGTAAGCCAAAGTCGAGAAAGCGATTTCCTCACCATAAGCAGTGCCGTATTCGTTGGTGGCATATGCTTTTACATAATACACTGTACCAGGCAACAAACCTTCGATGCTGCTTATAAAAACGCCCGGCCCTTCGCCGTCGTAAGTGATTCCTTCGTTTGATGCCAGTGATGGAGTGTTGGTAGTGCTCCACACAACGCCTTTCATGCTTACAGACCCGTCGCCTTGGCCGGTAACCTCTCCTCCCGAAACAGCGGAAGTATAGGATATCTGGGCAGCCTCTGCAGTAACTACTTCGGGTATGGCAAACTCAAGCGTGGTGAAACTGAGCTCATCACCATACGCTGTTCCGATGGTGTTGGTGGCATATGCTTTTACGTAATAGGTAGTTGCAGGCTCAAGTCCGCTCATATTGCCGGAGAATATTCCGGTTCCGGTACCATCGGCAGTTATTCCCATATGAACATCTACGGTGGGATTTGTGGCAGTGCTCCACACAATACCTCGGGCAGTAACCGGATCACCGCCGTCACTGATAACTTCACCTCCCGAAACGGCAGAAGTTTTGTTGATTGCGGTAACTTCGGCTGTAACGACAGTGGGAACAACAGGTTGCGGTTCAACCTCATCGTCTTTAATGCATCGCACCGACAATCCGAGGGTTTTGCGCCCATCTTCGCGGTAAATACTGCATTTGTCGTAGCTTACAGCTCTGCTCCATGCGTCCTGTCCGTTGCTTTCAGAAGCAGTCCACCATGTTGCATACTCGCCGCGATAATAAAAAGATGAGACAAAATTGCGCATTCCTGCGGGGACTGCAGAAAACCCTGATGAATTGAGATTATCACCGATAAGACTGAACCACATATTGCTGTGCGAATCTTTCAAATAGCATCCTTCGTTTTGGCCACGCCAACCCAATGTGGTTATAAAGTTAGCATCCATACCCAGATAAGTTTCGAGCTCCATCCATTCAGAATCGGATGGTACGTGCCATCCCTGGGGGCATATTCCGGCCGTATCGCCAACAGCATACCAGTTATAAAGTTTGCCATATAGGGAGTCGTTTTCAGGGTTATTGCTGTAGGAACAATAGGCTCCCGTGAGTAGTGAGAGCCACTGCAGGCTGTCGGTAACTTCGGGGATTTCGTTTTGATTTCGGTAGGATGCAGTTTTGAGGTTTTCGGCCATCCACACCTGATCACCGATTGTAACAATCGGATAAGTGTAGTTATCTAGGCCGGTACAAGCGAAGAATGCGAAGCTAATGGTAATGTTTTCCTGTTGGGCAATCGCATCGTCCTGATTGATGATAAGAGTTTTTACTGTAATATATTCTTGACCAGAAAAAGCCTTGAACAGGAGAATGTCTCCGAAAGAATACACCATGTCGGTAATATTCTGTAATTCTCTGAGCTGCAGGTATTCTGGTGATAATTCCGATTTTCCGGTATATTCTATTGCAAGGTGATAGTTATTGTTTTCGGAGCCGATAACTTTTCCGGTGAAGAGGAAATTGTCGGACTTCGCCACGACAGTGTACACCCCCGATGATAATCCTTTGAGCATAATATTGTAGGCGGCCTTATCGAGGAATCGCGTATCGCTGAGGAGTTTTTTTCCGGTCAGGTCGAAAATTTCGATGGTAACCAAAGCATCTCTATCAACGGGAATATCGAAAGAACAATATCCGGGTGCAGGGTTTGGATATATAAAGAGTTTATTGTTCCGGTTGTTGTTGAGTGTCCGTGCCAGCTGAGGGGCAACGAGATGGAGTTCATCGCTTCCTGTGAGGTTTGCATTTTCCTGAGTGTTTAGGTTGGTAACAATCAGGCTGTCGACAGGGATAAACTGGGGAGTTCCTTCGAAATTCAGGTAGAAGTTTTGAGCGTTTGCAAAATTAACCAGAGCGAGGGCTGCCACTATCAGGGATATAAATTTTTTCATGGATATTTTGAGTTTAATAAACGACATGATTAAGGGAAAAGTTATTTAATAAGATACACAAGCGAGAGGTTAATAACAGAGCTTTTAGCAGTAATGGTTTCGTTTGGTCTGATGTCGATGAATCCCCTGGAGTAGGTAAGTCCGAGCTGATATTTGCTGTAATAGAGTTTCAATCCGCAGGTAATGCCGGAGTCGAAGCGTTTGAACGAGTTCCATTCATCGCCGTAGAATTCGGTAGAATTGTCGGCATAAGCATCATGACCGTTTTCTTCGAAGTTCCATTCAAACTGGGGTTCGTTACCGGCATCGGTAATGGCAATACTTCGCTTGCCGATAACTGAAATGCTGGTGTAAGGTCCCACAATGCCCCCGATACGGAGGTTTCCGAGAGGTACCATATAAGCGATGGTAATTGGAATGTCGATGCTTCCAATACTAGCTTTTGAAGTTGCAAATTCATCGCTGATTTTATCGCCTTTCTGAAAGAATATGGCCGCAGCGCCCACCGAAAGAAAGCTCATAATCTCGTATTCGCACATAACACCGGCCTGAAACCCAAACTTGAGGTCTTTATCGATATCTCCTCCAATCTCCGTTTTTTCGATAATGGTGGAAGCATTTCCCCCTGCCTGTAAGCCGAAATGAAAACCTTGGGCATGAAGGGACATATCTAATAAAAATATAAATAATGTAATGATAACGAATTGTATGAGTTTCATAAAAGTAAAGAATCAAAGGTTAATTATTCATTATGGAAGTATTTATGGCCTCTTAACAAAAATGGTTCTACTGCAAATTTAGTGGAAAGTTTTAAATTTGGGACATGGATTTCACAAAAGATTTTTTCAATTTGTTGCTAGATTTTGGCGATGAGTGGGTCATAACCAATATTGAGAGCAACCA
>JAGOLH010000030.1 GCA_017994175.1 Bacteroidales bacterium
CTTCAACGAGCCGTGCGTATTCCAGCAAATGATCGTAAAGTGAAGGGTTGTATATTTTTTGCCAAAACACATGGACATTGCCCGCAGAGTCCACGTCTGCAATAGGGAAACGACAGGGAATAGAACCCTCACTGATAATTAATTCTTCTGTCCAAGTACTGAAATCCATAGAAGAACGGTAAGCCACCCTAGGGACAATATCATTGGTTTCATAAATCAGAAAAAACTTACAGCCGCGGCTAATAGCAAATGTGGGGTTTTTCCCGTTGCAAATTAACACTGGTTCGCTCCATGTCTCTGTTTCACGGTTCAGAAAAAGTCCCTTTACCACCATATTTCCATCGAGGCTGTCGTGATATACCACATACACATTATCGAGTGTATCGCGAACAATTTTGCGCTGGTTTTTATTGGCTGTAGCGTCAATACAATGGCTGGTAGCAATCTGGGTTTGCCCTTGCGTACAAACCGAAAACAACAGGCACATTGCCACGAAAGCGAGTTGCTTCTTCATAGACCTTTATATTTAGTTTTATACCCCATGAAATTACTTTCCTATTCTACAATTAATTTCCTTACACCAACCCCCCCGTCCGTTTCCAGCTTCACCACATATACGCCCGCTTTCAGGTGTTCAATATTGATCTCGCCGCCGGCAAAATCGTTCAACGCAATCAAAACTTTTCCGTTCAGGTCGCAGATGCTCAGACTGGCCTTGGGGGTATCGAATTGAATGGATACGTTCCCTGAAGTTGGGTTGGGATATATCTCGAACTGTAATGGTGAAGCATTGCTGCCCATTCCGTAGAATCCGGGGTTGTTGGTGGCAATATTCGAAAAGATCATTACATCGTCTTTTGCCCCTGAGCAATCTGCCGTGGTATTAAAACCAAGTCGGTAATAGCAATATTCTGCTCCTTCGGGTAAGTTATCATCAGTAAACGTACCGACATCGTTATTCACCGATGTAAGCAATTCCAAGTGGTAAGGCGAAATGCCACGGTATATTTCCGTTACCGAATAATCCAGCCCAAAGTACTCATTCCAAATTAGCTGACATATGCTTTCGTTAGGTGAGTTTACCTGAAGATACACACTGCGATGGTTGCTACTGAGAACTGTTTCTTCGGAGCAGTTGTTGATAAAAGAGATTTTATAATTTGACGATGCTGCCCATGGTTGTGCCGAATAATCGGTAAACTGTGCTTGGGCATAATCGCATGCTGCAACTTGATGATATTCTCCATCTTCCTCACGGTAAATATATACGGAATCTAATGCAGCTTGAGGCATTCCCCAACGAATGAGGTTGCCATACAACCCCGATGAAGTAACATAACAGATATGGGGTTCCGGAAGCGGGCAGCATTGCGGATCAAGTTTATCGAGGATAAATAAAAAAATGGTTGTATCGTAAGCACAACCCCAATTGTCGGTTATATGAAATACGTATGGAAATCCGCCACCAGTAAAGTTGGGGGTAAAACTTGTAGTATTTCCGGAGTTTCCATCCAGATAATAACCTGTCCAAAAAGAGTTGTCAATGCTTTGCGGCGACCACTGATTCTGCGGATATTCCGGTATTTCCAAGAAGTCGGTGTATTCCCCCTTAAGGTGGATGTTTGCCGAAAATATAAAGCCGTCATCTCCGCACCTATTGTCCATAATGATTAATTGCCATTCACCGTTTACCGGACAGCCATATAAATCGTCGAAGGTCTGCACCGGACGATAGCTACCCGCAGGAATATTCTGATACGAAGTGTTTTCGATGTCTTGAAGGGAAATGCTTGCCTCATCCGACCAGTAATAGGTCCATCCCACTCCGGGAACACAGTTGTCATCATCTGTCGGTATTCCGTAATTTTTCCCGCCACAGGTACTTTCATCAAAAATACGTACGGTTTTACCACTCGGACACATAAGTAACATTTCTAAATCTCCTGCTGCACTGTGTTCCATTTTTACCTCTAAAGAGCTTAAATCATCGGGTTCCTGCAATGTGGTTATGTTCGAACTGGTACTTACATAAAACGGGAAATGCTGATAATATTCATAACAACCATAAATACAATTATTTATTATATGGTCGTTATCGTTTGCAACCGCTGTAACAGGGGAAATATAGCCTGTAAGCTGAACTTCCTGCCCCTCGCAAGCAGCCTCCTCATGGCCCGTGATTTCGAAAATCGGATCGGGCGGAACTCTGACAAAGAGAACAGGCAGGTTGTTAGATTGACAAGTATTAAAATCGCTGCTTTTCAAGAGAATCATGTACACACCGGGATTGTCAAAAGGAATAGCAATGTCAGTCAAATTCATTCCTGAATACTCATTGAATAGGTCGATTAGGAACATCGTGTCGTTATAAACCAACCATGTGTATTCTGTTGTCGTTGCGGATTGTGGGTAATTTCCGTTTTGCCCCGACTGAAAATTACTTTCAACAGAAACCTCAAGGGTTGAATTATGGCATACATCAATGTAACTCCCATTGGGCAATAATTGACCTGCTGCATCGAAAAGCGCATTTGTGTAAGCAATGCATTCGTATTTACATGAAATACCAATTGCAAAATCAGCATCATAAGAATATGTGGAGACCCATTCAATTGTAATACAATTACCCGTTGATATAAACGATCTGTTTTCTTCGACCGGTGCATAATTCGATTGCAGCGGTGGAGAGTTCGTGTCGGGTCCGTCGTATATTCTCAACGTATCAAACATATAAATATCTATCATTTCGATATTTATCAATACATGCGAATTGGCTTGCCCCGAATAAATTGTTTTAATGAAATGCTCTCCAGGCTGGCATGAATTATTAGCCCCTCCCGAATCGTATAAGGTTCCAGAACAGGTTGTAATGATTGAATTTTCGCTCATTAGATATGTTTGTGCAAAAATAGGCGTACATCCTATAATTGATAATAAAATAGAAAATACCCGAGTTTTCATATGCACCATTTATGCTAATAAATATAAAAGAGAACTATTAAAAAGACACATAAATATACGATTTAGTTGCATTGCGATTACAAAAAGTTTAAATATTTATCTGAAGCAAACAAACTTTCTTGTTTCGCAGAGGGTAGTATGGCATGAAATAATTGTAATAAATCGCAAAATTTATGTTAAGTTTGTTGAAATAAAATAGTTACAATGTTCCGTATTTTACTTTTGCCGTTGTGCCTCATCCCTTCGTTGCTGATGGCGCAATTTACCGATGATTTTTCTGACGGAAATTTTTCTGCCAATCCAGAATGGACAGGTAATACCGATAAATTTCAGATTGATGCTTCAAACCGGTTGCAGCTTAACGAAATTGAATATACCGGCTCAGCATATTTATCAACAGCTTCTCAGGCAGTGAACGAAGCTTCGTGGGAATTCCTGCTGCAATTCGATTTTAATCCGTCGTCGTCGAATTATGCCAGAATTTATACAATTAGCTCAGGTAGTGATTTTACCGGCAGCCTGAACGGGTACTTTATAAGGGTTGGATATACCGACGATGATATAAGCTTTTTCAGACAGGATGGTGCTGCGGCTAGCTTATTGATTGATGGAACGAATGGCCGGTTAAACAGCGATGCTGTAACAGTGAGAATACGCCTCGAACGAGATGGGCTGGGAAACTGGAGCCTTTTCAGCGATACATTGGGGGGCACAAATTATTATGCCGAAGGAGTTTGCTTCGATAACACCTACAATGCAAGCAATTATTTTGGTGTGCGCTGTACGTTTACTACTACGCGAAAAGATAAATTTTTCTTCGACGATTTTGTGGTAACCGGAACTCCTTATACCGACAATGATCCACCGGTATTTCAATCGGTTACGGTAATCTCCGAAAATTCAGTGCGGGTGGTTTTCAACGAAGATCTTTCTCAAGAAACAGCGCTGCAATTCGCTAATTATTCTGTTGACCACGAAATCGGGAACCCCGTGTCCGCTTCATTTTTCAATGATAATCACGCGATTGTGGATCTTGGTTTTGCAAATGATTTTATATCGGGAACAGAATATACGTTGCAATATTCCGGAGTTGAAGATGTTGCAGGAAATGTAGTGGTTTCAGGGAGTGGAACTTTTATATACCTGATTACTCAACCCGGCATGGTGGTAATTAACGAAATCATGGCCGACCCCAATCCGGTTGTAGACCTCCCCGAGGCTGAGTATATCGAGATTTACAATACGTTGCAAGTGCCTGTAAATTTAACAGGATGGAGGCTGATAGTCAACAATTACGTCAGAACATTCCCTGCGGTTGAAATAGGCCCTGAATCGTATCTGCTGCTGTGTAGCACTACCAATGTTGAATTGTTTGGAACTGAAATACCGGTTGCTGGAATTTCTTCGTTTCCTGCTATCCCCAACGATGGAGCCACCCTGAAACTTTTCGATGCCGACAGTGTTGAAGTGAATCAGGTTACCTATGATGTAACATGGTATCACGATGCAACCAAAGATGATGGCGGATGGTCGCTCGAAAAGATAGACCCACTTAATAACTGCAGCGGTGCAACGAATTGGATTGCATCGGAAGACCCCTCTGGCGGAACACCCGGATTTATTAACTCGGTGAATGCGGTGAACACCGATAACACTCCACCAGAGGTTGCGATGGTACAACTTTCGGGGACAACCGAAATCGTGATAAACTTTTCGGAACCCGTCGATTCCATTACTGCAACCGATCCTCAAAACTACATGATAAGCCATGGTTACGACTCTCCCGATAATGTTGAAACGGATGCAACCGACCCTGCTGTCGTTCATCTTTTTGTGCAGACTGCTTTCAGCGAGGGCATAGTGTATTCTGTCAGTATAGAAGGAATCTCTGACCTCTGCGGTAATACAATGCTTCCTTCGCAACACGATTTCAGTATTTACACGCCGGCTGTAAACGATATCGTCATCAACGAAATTATGGCCGATCCAACACCTGTGGTAGGCACTCCGGAAGCAGAATATATTGAATTCTACAATACAACCGAAAATCCCGTGACTCTGACCGGTTGGTCGCTGGTTGTGGGAACTTATATCAGGCCTATTCCTGCTGCACAGGTTGAAGCGCACGGTTATATTGTTCTTTGCAGCACGGGAAATACCAATCTTTTTAATACGGGTGTTAATGTTGTAGGAATAGCGTCTTTCCCTGCAGTACCCAATAGTGGGCAAACGCTGAAAATTCTTGACCCGAACGGAAACAATATTAACATTGTAAGCTATCAGGATACCTGGTATCAGGATCCTTCAAAGGATGACGGTGGCTGGTCGCTCGAGAAAATTGATCCATTGAATAATTGCGTTGAAATGGCGAATTGGCGGGCATCGGTTAACCCTTTGGGCGGAACTCCGGGTGCAATAAATTCAGTTTATGCTTCAAATCCCGATAACACACCGCCTCACATACAAGCGCTGCAAGTGATAAACAACGCAGAATTGCTTCTTGAGTTTTCCGAAAAAGTGGACAGCAATACAATACTGATTTCAAATTTTTTGGTTGAGCAATTATCGGTTCATCCAACGCAAGTCTTACTCAATTCAGATAGTAAAACGGTAAGCCTGACTTTTGCCGATCCGTTCGAAGAAAACACCATATATACCCTTGAAGTGAGTAATGTGGCAGATTTATGTGGGAATGCGATGGAAACAGTTTTCTCCGAGTTTAATATTTACTTCCCTGTAGTCAACGATATTGTGATTAACGAAATCATGGCAGACCCTTCACCAGTAGTTGGTCTTCCGGAAGCTGAGTACATCGAAATATACAATACTACCGCAAATGTGATTACTCTTACAGGCTGGAAGTTGATTGTGGGGAATTACGTAAAAGAATTTCCTTCTGCGCAAATTGGGGCAAACGGTTATATGGTTCTTTGCAGCCCGGCAAATGCTGTATTATTTGAATCCGGAATAAATACCCTTGGAATCACTTCTTTCCCTGCATTGCCAAACGATGGTAAAACCGTTAAAATACTGGATGCCGATAGCGTCGAAATAAATCAGGTCAGCTACGACATTTCCTGGTATCAGAATTCCGACAAAATCGAAGGGGGTTGGTCGCTCGAGAAAATCGACCCACTGAACCATTGCGGAGGTATGAGTAACTGGATTTCCTCTGTTGCAGAAATCGGTGGCACCCCGGGTGCAGTCAACTCGGTGATGGCCGAAAACCCTGATAGTTCACCACCTACGGTAGTTTCTGTTCAGGCTCTTACAGGCAACGAACTATTGGTAACATTTTCAGAATTTACCGATACGATTTTAGCTGTTAATCCAGCAAACTATCAAATATCGCCCGACTACAACAACCCCGAATATGTGTATGTCGACCCCAACGATTTAAGACAAGTACATATTTTTGTACCCTATTCTTTCACCGAAATTGTTGTATATACGCTTACTATCAGCAATATATCCGACTTGTGCGGGAATGTTATGGCCACCTCAAACATTAACTTCAGCATTTATAACCCACAACCATACGATGTGCTAATTTCCGAAATTATGGCGGATCCCGACCCTGTGGTTGGACTTCCAAATGCCGAATATATTGAATTACATAACGTTACCGATATGCCCGTTAACTTGGCAGGGTGGAAGCTATTCTCCGGAAGCTCCTCATGTGTTTTGCCTGCTTACACAATACAGGCGGGTGCTTACATTACCATTTGTCACACAAACAACAGCCTGCTTTTTGCACAGTACAGCAATGTACTCGGGGTTTCGGGATTTCCCGCCCTGCCCAATTCAGGAGCAGTTCTTTCTCTGGTTACCGACAATAACATGAATATTCACGCTGTTGAATATTCCGATATCTGGTACAACGATAATTTCAAGAAAGCCGGGGGGTGGTCGCTCGAAATGATAGACCCTTCCAACCCCTGCGAGGGAGAAGATAACTGGATTGCCAGTACCAGCAACAGAGGAGGCACACCATCGGAAATGAATTCAGTAATTGCTGAAAACATTGATGTAACAGACCCGTTCGCCGAAAGTGCCGAAATTGTGAATGCCGACACCGTTAGGGTATATTTTAGCGAAACCATGCGTATTTCGTCGGTGTTGCCCGTTCTGAATTACTTGGTCGATCATAGTGTGGGTAACCCTGTTTGGGTGTACCCCGAACCTCCATTGTTCAACTCAGTGCTACTGAAATTTAATACTGTCTTTGAACCCGGGGTTGTATATCAGCTACAGTTTGCCGATACCTTGCGCGATTGCAGAGGAAACGACATTGTTCAGACTTTTGAAGTGCTTTTTGGTATTGCCGACTCTATTGGGCAAGGCGACCTTGTTATTAACGAAATCCTGTTTAATCCCTATCCTGATGGATACGATTTTGTAGAATTCTACAACAACTCAGGGAAGCTTCTCGATTTACGTAATGTATGGCTATCGCAGCGAGATGACTCAGGAAATCCGGGTGAGCCTGACAGGGCAAGCGAACGAAGCCATGTAATCTTGCCCGACGATTATATAGTAATTACCGATAATCCGGCAGATATTGCAACAAGATATTACGTGCCTTCACCCCAGAAAATTATTTATTCCGATAATATGCCCTCCTTACCCGATAGTGATGGAAACCTGATTGTGTTTGACCGTGCAATGAATATTATCGACGAGTTCAGCTATGACGCCGACATGCATTTTGAACTGCTTGCCGACGACGATGGGGTTTCGCTGGAGCGCATCGATTTTGTAGAACCTACGCAAGCTGCATCTAATTGGCATTCCGCGTCCGGCGATGTGGGTTATGCAACACCTGGATATCAAAACAGTCAGTACCGCCCTTCTTCGGTTGATGCAATTAACAGCCTTGTACCCGATCCCAGGGTGTTTTCACCCGATAATGATGGCTACAACGACCGGTTGAATATTCTGTATCAGTTCGAAAATGCAGGTACAGTCGCCACAATAGCAATATACGACTCCAGAGGCAGGTTCATTACCTTTCTGGCAAAGAATGAAAGCCTTTCAGCTGAAGGTGTATTATTTTGGGATGGCCTTGATACCAGAAATCAGATTTGCTCTGTTGGTATCTACATTATCTATGCTGAAATGTACGATGAAACCGGCAGAACATGGAACGAAAAAATGACGTGTGTACTGAGTATTAAGAAATAAAAAGGATCTTGATATAACTTTTAATAAAAGACAACGGGTTTTTAAGGTCTTAATCCGATATATGGGAAGAAGCGGAAATAGCTTCTTCAGTTATAACAACCATGTTTTTCAATTGATAATACTTGTCTTTTTAGAGATTGTTGAAGTAATATGGAGGAAGTGATTACAAATTCTTGGAAATGGTACCGCCGGTTTTTTCTTTTCGAAGTCAACGACCCAAAAGTTTTAAGGAAATCTCTTTAATTACCCACGTTAAAAAAACAATTAAAATATTTGCTTTATGTATATGTTTGATATAAATTTGTATTATATTTGAAAAATATAAAGGATGTCAGGAAACATTTTTGTTAAGCTTCTATAAAGAAACCTATTATTAACTAAACAATACGCTACTATGAAAACAAAGACACAACCGGTAATTGAGAAACTGCGCTCACTGTTTTTTGGAGCAATGCTGATTGGCTTAACGCTTGGCTTTTCTGCTTGCGAAGATTACACGTACGACGATGACGATGACGATGATGAAGACGTAATCCAAATTAACGTTAACGAAAACGAAAAGAGCTTTGAAATGGATAGCCTGAATAACATCGATTTGAACAAGCCTGAAGAATAAAACTCATTTTTTTGTGTTATATTTGTAAGAGCATAAATTTTTTGAAGTGATTGCAGTAGATTAAATGCTGCAATTACTTTATTCGTAACATATGAACAGGTACTTAATATCGGTTTTATTGCTGTTAAGCGTAGCGGCAGGATACTCACAAACCTGGCGCGAATATCATGCTATGTACACCGATTATTACAATAGGCAGATATATGATTCTGCAATTGTTTTTCTTAATAAAGCCATTTCGGATTGCGAAGAGCGGGATGCTACTTCCGATACTTCCTATGTAGTCATGATATCGGAATTGGGAAACCTGTACGGGGTAATGAAAATGCATAATGAGGGCATCGAAACAATTAATAAGGCAAATAAGCTTATTATCAAAAACCAGGGAAAGAACAGTTTATATGCCGAAAACTGCCTGGTACTCGCAGGAATATATTCATCAATGGGTGATTATCCTGCTGCTGAGAAGCAATTAAAAGAATCGCTCGATGTTAGGGAAAAAACATTTGGCAACGAAAGCCCTGAATATTTAAGATGTTACTTAGAACTGCCACGCCTGTATGTGAAAATGCGAAAATTGGGCGATGCTGATGTCATGTACGAAGAGGGTCGGAAAAACGCGGAGAAAATATATGGTAAAAAAAGCAATCAATACCTGAATTTGTGTTCTGAAGAAGGAGTGTATCTAAAGAAAAGGAGGAAATATACCGAATCGGAAATTCTATTGAAAGAATGTGTTGATTTGCGTGAAGAAATTGCCGGGCCGAGCGACACAGCTTATGCAAGTGATTGCGAAAACCTGGCAATGCTCTACGATAAAATGGGGAAATACGCCGATGCTGAAGTGCTTATGGTGCAATGCCTGAACATAAGAAAACCCGCACTTGGCGACAAACATGGGGCGTATTTGCAGGCAGTAGAAAATATGGGTGCTGTGTATAAGAATTCAGGGCAGTATGCCAGGGCAGAACCCTATTATATCGAATTAAAAGAAACCGCAGAATTTATGTATGGAAACGCTGATACGGTGTATGCGGACAGATGTAACGCTCTGGGCTTGTTGTATGCTGCGATGGGAAATTACAAAAATGCAGAACCTCTTTATTTCGAGGCCAAAGCTATTCGCGAAGCCGTCAATGGGAACACCCATCCGGAATACGCAAAAATCATCAATAATATTGCAACACTTTATATTAAACTGTTTGATTATGAAGCTGCTAAACCACTACTGACAGAAAGCCTGGAAATAAAGAAAAAAACTGAGGGCCCCGAAACGGCATCATATGCAAATAGCTGCAATAACCTTGCTTACGTATATATGAATACGGGAGAATTCAATTCGGCAGAAAAGCTCTTCAAGGAAGCCCTTAAAATAAATGAATCGCGATTTGGCAAAGCTCACATTAATTATCTTAAAGCCGGCAACAATCTTGGCAACTTGTACATTGAAATGAAAAGCTATAATGCTGCTGAAAAAATTCTTCTCGAGATTAAAGAAATAGCATCACAAAAACTGGGTGTAACACATCCCTATTACGCTGAAATATGTAACAATCTTGCTAAATTATACAGGATAAAAGGTGATGTTACGCAGGCAAAATCGGCGTATCTTGAAACCATTAGCACAGCCAACACCATTATTAGCAATAATTTCGGACTGCTTACCGAACAGGAAAAAGAAATGTATTTTGCAGGTTTCGATAAGTTCTATGATGGTTTTAATGCTTTTGCACTCCAAACCATAAGCAACGATTCCGCAATTGCAGAATATGTGTACAACAACACCATCAAAACAAAGGGAATGTTGCTGAAATCATCCACTGCTCTCAGATTCAGCATACTGAGTTCTAACGATTCAGTATTGCTTGCAAAATACGATAACTGGATGCTGCTGAAAAGACAAATCTCCGACCTGTATGCACAGCCTGTGTATGAGAGGGGCAATGAGTTAACAAGGCTCGAGGGGGAGGCCAATACCCTCGAAAAACAACTTATCAAAGAATCAGAGCTTTTCGCTGATTCCGAAAATGAAAAAAAACTAACATGGACCGACATAAAATCAAACCTAAAACCCAACGAGGCAGCAATTGAATTTATCGATTTCCAAGATGGCGACTCGGTGATTTATTGTGCACTCATAGTGCGCCAAAACAGCAAATATCCCGAAATGATACGCCTGTTTGAAGAAAAACAACTTCAGCAGATTTTTGGCAAATTCCTGATGAATAATGTTAAATACATCAACTCACTTTATGGTCAACAAAATCAGGCAAATACCAAACTTTATAACCTGATATGGAAACCCATTGAAGAAAAACTCGAAGGCTGTACCGATGTGTATATTTCACCGTCGGGATTGTTGCATAAAATCAGTTTCCCTGCCCTTTGTCGTGAGCAAAATGTATTTCTCTGCGATGTTTATGATATTAATATGTCGGGAAGTACTACTGGCATTATCCGACCACGCAGCCATCCCATCACCGATATCCATGCTTTTGTGGTTGGAGGGGTTGAATACAATACAGAAGTTACCGACAATAATGTATGGGCATATCTACCGGGTACAAAAGAAGAAGCCGACAGTATTACAGGAATTATGCAGCAGGGGCAAACGGAATTTAACTATCAGTCAAACCGTAAAGCTAGTGAATTGGTTTTCAAACAGGATGCGACCGGTTATAACGTACTTCATATATCAACCCACGGATTTTTCTATCCCGATCCTGAGGAATTGTTGCACTCGCGTATTCAAAAACAGGAAAAACCCGATGAAGAAACGCGCGCATCAGCGAATGGCGACTGGGGGTTTGGTATGTATGCATTTGCAATGAACCGCAATCCATTAATGCGGTCAGGCCTGGTTTTGGCCGGAGCGAACAATGTTTGGAACAAAGGGGCGTTTCCTCAACCCCTCGTGGAAGATGGGGTTTTAACTGCCAGCGAAGTAGCTCAACTCAATCTCATCAATGTCGATCTTGTGGTATTGTCGGCTTGCGAAACCGGATTGGGCGACATCAGGGGAAGCGAAGGAGTGTATGGTTTGCAGCGGGCATTTCGACTCGCAGGAGTCGATTATATCATTATGAGCCTCTGGCGTGTTGCCGATAAAGAAACAAAAGAATTTATGACATGTTTCTACCAAAACCTGTTGGAATGCAAGGACGTGGAAATTGCCTTTACAAAGGCCAGAAGCACAATGAGGCAGAAATACGACCCGTATTACTGGGCAGCTTTTGTATTGGTAGAATAAGACAGCGTGTTTCTGTAACCGATGGTTTTTTAAAATCAGGTTTTTTAGGGGATTACATGCCATAATCAAAATATTTGTAGTTTTACAGAAATCACCACAACCGTATGGATTTAAAAAATTTTACTATAGCTTATGCCTACAAAAGCAAAAAAGAGCTCAAATCAGCGCTTTTTGTTTATCGGATTATTACACGGCCTTTTTTAGTTCGTTTTGGGAAACTGATGTTGGATACTGCCCTAACCTTGCGTATTCCCATTAAACCGTTTACAGGTTTTATGTTTAGGCATTTTTGCGGTGGCGAAAAACTTGATGAGGTCATCAACATTTCGGATTGTATCGAAAAGTTCAATGTTAAAGTGATCCCTGATTTTTCGAAAGAAGGGGCGTCGGAAGAATCTGCTTATGAGGAATTGATTTCTGAAGTGAAAAAAGTCATCGATATTTCTGCAGAAAACCCCAATATCCCATTTGCAGTATTTAAACCAACAGGATTAATCCAAGCGGAGTATTTGAAGCAGCATGTGCCGATTGATCATTCTGAAATTATTGCATATCGTAGTCGGTTAGATGAAATATTTGGTTACGCAGCATTTAAAAAAACCAAAGTGTTCATCGATGCCGAAGATTATTGGTATCAGGACAGGATCGATGAGATGGTGCTTGATTTCATGAGAAAATATAACAAAAACACCCCGGTAGTTTTTACCACTCTTCAAATGTACCGACACGACAGGTTAGACTATTTGAAAACTTTAACTGCATTGGCAAGGCGCGAAGGTTTTAAACTGGGTATTAAGTTTGTAAGAGGTGCCTATATGGAAAAAGAACGAAAACGGGCTTTGGAAGGTTCATATCCCGACCCGATACACCCGAACAAGGAAATAACCGACAAGGCTTTTGATGATGCAATTACTTATTCGGTAGAAAACATCGATACAATTGATGTATTTTGCGGTACCCACAACGAAAAGTCCATTTTAAACCTGGTTAATGAAATTGAAAAACAGCAGATAGCAAAGAACGACCCGCGTATTTGGTTTTCACAGCTGTATGGTATGCGCGATAATCAGACTTTTAATCTTGCTGCGGAAGGATACAATGTGGCGAAATATCTTCCCTATGGCCCAATAAGGGAAGTAATGCCTTATCTGGTAAGACGCGCTGAGGAAAACTCCTCGATGGGTTCACAGGCGGGCGAGGAAATACGAATGTTGAAACTTGCATTGCAATTTCGCAATCCGAAAAACAAAACATTTCACCAGGTCCCGTAGTCAATTAAACTTGAAAATGTTTTGAATGATAAGCATATGTAAAGCTTAAACAGGCTTGTTACAGCCATATTATCGGCCCACTAGAAATTTAATAATTGACACTGTGGCCAATGAGAAATGTTGGTTCTTAACTACAAATTACCAATTTCGTTGATTAAGAATCATTAAAACGCTGCAAATGTTGCTACCTTTTATGCATTCCGAAAATTGTATTCTTTTCCTTATCGCTTCTATTTTGCTCACATATTGTTCAATCAAGGCTGGTTGAATTGAATGTGTTTCTTAGTATTTTTGAATTTATAAGTCCTATGTCGAACCAAAACAAAACATTATGAAAAAGAGATTTACACTTTTGTTATCTTTTATACTGGTAAGTCTGATTGGATTCACCCAGATATTGCCTGAAAATTTCACAGTTAGAAACAATGTAGGACAACTGAAGGGTTTGAAATCGACCAAAGCACTGAAACAACGCCTTGATCAAATTGTGTACGAAGCCTATTCGTGGGACACACAGCAATGGTCGAACGATGCAAAAGTGACATACACTTACAATGACAACGGAAATGTTACCAGTGCCATAACATTCGATTATTCGGGAGGCACATGGGTAAACGACCTTAAAGAAGATTGCTCCTACAATGGCGAAGGGGACATTGTTCAGGTGATGGAATCAGACTGGGATGGTACTGCATGGCAACTCAGCAAAAAATACGACTATACCTATAATGGCAGTGGATATATCGAAACAAAAATTACTTCCATATATCAATCGGGTAATTGGGTAAATTCTCTAAAATCGGAATATACTTACGATGGAAATGGGAAAATGACTCTCGATTTTGTTTCAGCCTGGAGCACGGCCAAAGGATGGCAGACCGATTCAAAATACGAATATGCATACGACATTAACCAGCGAATTTCAGAAATAGTCCGGTCAACAATTGACGTTGGAATGGGTGAATGGGAACTAAATAAACGCAATGCTTTTACCCATGATGAGAACGGTAACCTGACCCGCCGCGATGATTCCATGTGGATTGGTAGCTGGAATGTATATCAGTACGAAGAGTTTACCCATTCAAATACCTATACCCTGGCAGATCTTTTGTTACCGTATTCATGGTTGCTGCAGTATTTTTACTTTGCACATCAGCTTACCGGAACTATTCGGTATGTGTACAACTACGATGTGGTAAACTTTATGCAGTTCAGTAGGAGCACCTATATCTATTCGCAACAAAATGTGGGGATTACCGATAATGTAGTACCCGTTTATTCAGTTTACCCCAATCCGGTTACCGATAAACTGAACTTTACCCTGCCCGAAAATACTCAAAATGCTATGGTGCAACTATCCGACCTCTATGGGCGTAAAGTTCTTGAATGCACCGTTAGCAATAATCAAAGCATTTCGGTAAATCATCTGGCTTCCGGAATGTACATTTGTAATATCACAGATGGTAATTTTTGCTACACCTGCAAGCTGCAAATCCACTAGATTTTTAGCTTTTACGGCGAAATGTTGCTCTTTTATTGAATAGGCAAAAAACTTCTTAGTAAACAAGTTGCGTTGCGGCTAAAATTTCACATGAATTTGGGCCAAATTTTCGTGCGATTTGCCGAAATTGTAACTTACTGAGTTTTGCCGTTGATAAGTGCTTTTACCGGCTCCAGACCAAGATAGGTTCCGTTTTCAATGGCTTTGAGCACAGCACCTCCACCGGTGAAAATATAGTATTTCGGACTGTCGAGTGCCATAATATACAACCCGGGTAAAAGTCGTTTCAGTTCCTGCATTGTGTCGCCACCGCCGTAGAGCTTAACCGCATTGATATTGGTATCAATTAGGCTGTCGAGAGCAATTGTACCATCGTTGAAGTGTGGGGTGTAGCCCATAACTGCATTTACAAAAATTGTATTTGCTTTATTGAAAACCTCTTTCACGTGAGCGTCTTCAAACGATTCGGGAGCAATGTCGAGTACGTAATTCAACTTTGCTCCGCTTTTTAATTTCCGAATGTCGTGAACCCTGTTTTTCCCTTCAATTTTCCCTTCAAACACGTCTGATTCAACAATATAAGGCAATTCAACAATGCGATCGGCGTATTTTTCCGATTTTGTAATAAACTCTTTTGCCAACCGGATGTCGTCGTCTTCGATGCCGGTGATCGAAATTCCGTATTTTGCTGCCAGATAAGCATTATAAATTACACCACCAAGAACCAGATAATCGGCTTTCTGAATCAGTGCATTCAGTGAATCGATTTTTGTGTCGAATTTGCTTCCGGCAACAACCGCTACCATAGGTTTCTGTGCATCGTAAATCCGGTCGAGGCTTTCAATCTCTTTTTGCAGTAGAAATCCAGCGTACGAAGGCAGGTATTTGCTTATTCCTACGGTGGAAACATGGGCCTGCCACGAACCAAACGCATCGTTCACATAAATATCGGCCAGACCAGCCATTTGATTGGCCAGACGCTCTGCCGATTCATCCTTTGCTTCTTCTCCAGTAAACCACCGGGTGTTGGGAAGATATATCATATCGATCTCGTGGTTGCGTAATTGCCGTATCAGGTGATTTACGCTGGTTTCGATTCCTGCATAACCGGTATCGCCATGAACATAGAATTCAGGCACTTTTATTTTGACATGCAATTTGTTCTGAAGATATTCAACAATAGGCTGAACAGAACTCTCTTCATCAATTTTTATGGCTCCGGTTTTTTTATCTTTTGGCCTGCCTACGTGGGTCATTAGAATTATTTTACCGCCTTTAGCCAAAATATGGAACAATGTCCCGAATGTGGCATCAATACGGTAAGGATCGTGAATCTGACCTTTTTTAACAACGTTATGGTCAACCCTGACAAGTACTACTTTGTCTTTCAAATCAGCATCCTGCAATAAAGGGAGTAGTGTTTTCATGTGAAATCAATTTATTCCAAATTTATAACAATATTTTTAAAATAAATATATGTTTTTTACACCTATTCATTACATTTGGAAAGCTTATGAGTATCAGGCTGCCATATATCTCGGTCGAAGTGAACGAAAACTGCAATCAATCGTGTTGTTTTTGCTATAATAATAAGGTATCGCAATCGGAATATCACCAAAGCAACTATGCCCAGTTACGCAGGTTGCTGGTGACCCTTTATAAACAAGCGAGACCAGAGCGTGTAGTATTTACCGGAGGAGAACCCCTGCTTGAACCAAGAATTGCAGAAATTGTACTTTTCTGTAAAATGCGAAAATCAGCAGTAAGCATCATTACTAATGGAACCGCTGCAACGAAAAATGTATATAAAGACCTGATATTATTGCAGACCGATTTGTTTCAGTTGCCGGTACACAGCTTTAATGCTGAAGCTCACGATAAGATGACAGGACTGAAAGGCAGTTGGGAGAAAAGTGTTAACTCAATCTTACAAATCAAATCACTAGGGGGTAGGGTTGTTCCTGTGATTGTGATTACACGACACAATGTGAAAGAAATCGATAAAACTGTACAATTCATAATTTCTTTGGGAATCAAGGAGCTGATGCTGAACCGGTTCAATTTTAGCGAAAACGCCGGTAAAGAAGCCGCTGGTATGTCAGCTTCAAAAAGTGAACTTAATCAAGCCTATACGGCAGTAAATACATTGGCGCGTGATAATGCAATGAAAGTTTCATCAAACGTGAATACGCCATATTGTGTTTTACGACCTTCCGAATATCCATTCATCCGGTTTAGCGGTTGCGCTTCTGATATTTTGCGGAATCCAATCACCACAGATATTCATGGGAACCTGCGTAAATGCAACCATAGCAATGTTGTTGCCGGCAATATATTTCGTACATCTATCGAAGAAATCCTGCGATCCGACTACTTGAAAAGCTGGAATGAAATAATTCCGGATTTTTGTAAAAAATGCAGCGACTGGCCCCAATGCCGTGGAGGCTGTCGTGCTGCTGCAGAGCGGACAGGTGGCAATATCTCGCTACCAGACCCTATGGTACTACTATTATCAGAAAATCAGCAGCTTGTTTAAATAACCGGTAATTGCCATTTTAAATGAATATCAGATAAATCTGATAGAAAGATTGATTAAATTTGTTTATTTAAATCACTGGTTTAGTCTCATATTTCACAAAATGAAGAAAATCAATGGGTTATTTGCTTTGATGTTTTGTTGCCTGATGGCGCATTCTCAGGAAGCAAATCTGATACTACCCGAAGGCCATTTGGAAAAAATTATCCAGATTGGGTACAGTCCCGATGGAAATTATCTCGTAAGTGCCTCCGACGACAACACCATCAAAGTATGGGATGTGAGAACAGGCCGCTTACTTCATAACCTTTCTGACCATACTGACGATATTTTGAAATTTGTTTTTATTGAAAGTGGGACCAAAATCAGATCGTTATCACGCGATAAAACGGTTAGAACATGGAACATTAAAACAGGAGAGCTTGAATTTGTAAGTAGTGGCAGCAAAGTTGTAAATACACGTGCTTTTATAAATGAAAAAGGAACTCTTGTTGCCACTACCGATATGAACGACGGCATTGCCCGCATTTGGGATGTTACTGGAAAGGAATGGGTGCTTAAATATGAGTTACCTCTTAATGCAGAAAGTCCATTGTATTTAGTCTGTTTCAGCGATAATGACAAATATGTTTGCACAAACTATGAGGAAGGAAAAGCTGCCGTATGGGATCTGGAATCCGGGGAAAAGAGGTTTGTAACAAAGAATAAGGGAATCATTTTTACAGCATCTTTTAGCAACGACAACAGAAAATTAATTACAATTATCTCCGACACATTATCAGTCTGGAATATTGAGACCGGTAAATTGAGTTTTGAAGTAAAGAAGAACAACGGGTGTATTTCTTGTGCAAAATATAGCAACAACGATTCAATTATTATTACCGGTTCTACAAGAGGCGAACTCAGGATTTTTGAAGGGGCGACAGGGAAATTAATACGAAAAATACCAGCCAATATCGACGAAATTTCCGATATAGCGATTTCGTCCGATAGTCGATTTGTTTATTCTGTCGATTACGAAGGGTTAGTTACGAAATCAGACCTTTCGACCGGAAAGTTGATTAGCGAGTTTTCAACCTTGTATGGTAGCAATAGCACAATGAGATTTCGGCTTCGCCTTTCGTTAAGCCCCGATGAAAAAACCTTGGCAGTTACCAATTTTGCAGGAACAGTTGAAATATGGAACATTGCCGACAACAGGATTCTTCATGAACTGAAGGGGCAGACATCTAAGATAAAAAAACCTGTTTTTAGTCCTTTGGGCGATATTGTTGCAGTGGTGAGCGCTGATTTCACGGTTAAAGTTTGGAATTATAAAAATGCAAGCTTATTACATTCTCTAAAGGGCCATCAAACCCCCATCGAAACCCTGACTTTTACGCCAGATGGGTCAAAGATTATAACTACTTCCGAAGATGGCTTTCTAAAAGTGTGGGACGTTTCAACAGGTCGGTTGTTATTTAGTATCGAGGATTTGTATTCCAGAATTGATGATGTGCTAATAAGCCCTAACGGAAAATATCTTTTTATTCTCCCCCGATGGAAAAATCCAAGAGTTTACAATATTCTTTCTGGCGAATTGCTGTTTGAACTCATGATTGAATCTTCAAAATTTAGGGGTGCATACTATTCGGATAGTGGAAGCTATTTGTATGTTTTTTATCGGGAAAACGACCAGATTAAATATCTTGAAATAAATGTAACAAAAAGCATTGCTATTGATGACATCCCAGTGGGAGAAATCGAAAATCATGAATTTGACGGTCATAAAACGGTCTTATTGTTGCCCGATAAAAGCGGGTTACTTTACCTGGATGAATTTGAGTTAAATTATTGCAGTTTAACCGATAAAAACAAAAATGTGGTTTTTAGCGCACATCCGATGGAGATAACCAAAGATCCTTTTAACAATAACGGTAAATTAATTGTGTTCGACACTTACGATGGAACCGATGAATTACATGCCCAGGTTTGTGATATCGAAACTGGAAAAACAGTTTATGATTTATCCGGATATACATTTAATCCCAATGGCGGGATCGAACAGCCATTCAGCAGCGATGCCCGTTGGATACTCACCATGGATGACTCAGGTTTTGTAAGGGTATGGAACGCCGCTGACGGAAAACTAAAAACCGAAATAAAATGCGGTGATGTAAATAATATACTGGCATTTGCCCGATTTATGCCTGACAATAATACAGTTATGGCCGGTAGTTTTAAAGTTAACGAAATGCAATATATCTACCACTTTAATCCTGTTGGAATTTATGACATCGAAACGGGAAATCTCATCGGAACAATACCTTTTGAGCAAGGATTTCCTGCCGCATTTTGCGATAGTGAAAACATCGCTGCCTATTGTAATAACTCTCAGTTGGTGTTATACGACACCAAAACATGCAAACAAAACGCCTCGTATATTGCTCTCGATAATAGCGAGTATATAGTGATTACCCCTGAAAAATATTATAAATGCTCAAAAAATGCTGCAGGAAAAGTACTTTGGCGCGCTGGTGGTAAGTTTTACCGCTTCGATCAGTTCGATTTGCAGTATAACCGGCCTGACATTGTGCTCGAAAAAGTAGGTAATCCCGACACAGTATTAATAAAACTTTACAGGGAAGCCTATAAGAAACGCCTGAGAAAAAGCGGATTCAGTGAAAATGTATTTCAACCGGGTTGGAGCTGTCCGGAGGTTGAAATTTTAAATGCCAGCACATTCCCATGGATAACTGATAAATCAAAAATTACATTGAATATCGTTGCGGAAGATAAAAATGCCTCACTCAACAGGTTAAATATCAGTGTTAATGAGGTGCCGATAAATGGTGTAACCGGCATCGGGATAAAAACCGATAACTTGCCGTCGGTCGAGAATTGGGTCGAAGTGGACCTTTGTGAGGGGTACAACATTATTGAAGTCTCCTGTACCAATGAATTTGGGGTTGAGTCATTTAAAGAAAATCTCGAAATTAATTATGTGCCGGCGGTTCCTCATCAACCAATCCTGCACCTGATTGCTGTATCGGTATCGGAATATGCGGATGGGAGTTTTAATCTTACCTATCCGGTAAAAGACGGAAGGGACATGGTTGCTTTATTGGGGAATGGAACATCCGGAACCTCAGCAATTGCCGTGGTCGACACATTGTTCAACGCAATGGCAACCCGAAGCAATTTGCTTGATATGAAAACTGATCTTGGCAAAACAAATATCGACGATATTGTGATTTTATATCTATCAGGGCATGGGTTACTTAGCGATAATCTTGATTTTTATTATGCAACTTACAATGTCGATTTTGCACACCCCGAATTACAGGGCATTTCGTACGACGAACTGGAATGGCTACTCGACGGTATTCCGGCACGTAAAAAATTAATACTAATCGATGCCTGCCATAGCGGAGAACTCGACAGAGATTATGTTGATCAGACCAACGACAGTGTTATACTTGCCGATGGCACACGCAGCGGACTGAAAACTTATTCCTATAAAACCGCCATGATGCCATCGCAGCAGGGAAATATACCGTTTAACTCAGCATTTGAACTCATGCAGGAAACTTTCAACGACCTGAGTAAAGGTTCCGGCGCTGTTGTAATTTCTGCTGCGTCTGGCACGGGTTTTGCAATCGAGTCGCCCGTGTGGAATAACGGAGTTTTTACGTATGCAGTTATTTCAGGATTAAAAGAGTTGAGGGCTGATTTGAACAATGATAATATGATTACTGTTTCTGAATTGAAAGTTTTTGTAAGCAACGAAGTGGAATCGCTAACCAGAGGAAGGCAAAAACCATCGGGAAGGGGCGAAAGTTTGCTTTTCGACTGGAAATTGGTGCAGAAAGAATGATAAACTCTCAAAACAATAAATAATGATTTGGTTTGCTTAAAAACACTAAAAAATCTGCCGATTGTATTAATAAATATGTTATTTTTGTAACCTAAATAAACTAAGTTTAATTTAAATTCTAATTCTATGAAAACATTACGAATTGCAGTTGTTTTAATTATTGCGGCTTTCTCAACCTATATGCTTACCAGCTGCGACCCTGAGAGTGCTGAACCTACAATCACTTGGGAAGGTATTATTTCGTATAACTACGATGCAAACGAAGATGGCAACTATACTCACACTTTGAATTTGGTAGTTGATGCCGAAGCAGGGATAAACCTGTTTAATATCTGGAAACATGTAATTACCGACACCGACACAGTATCGTCGCTTGTTGACAGTCCTGCCGATTGCATCGGACTGCTTACCTACAACCACGATCTCGATATCGCAGTTACTCCTGCTGACGTAGCCGGTGGCGTTACAAAAATTATTTATGAATTCGAAGTTACCGACAACGATTTGAATACCGTAACCGAAGAATTTGTAATTTTTGTTACCAACGGAATATTGAGCTATAATGTTACTTTTATTGTAAAAGACGGAGCAGGTGCCGACATTACAGATGCTATCATGGTTTTTGGTGATTCTACCAACACAGCCGGCGACTACACACTCGTTAATGTTCCCACAGGAACCTACAACTACACTGTGAACAAAGCCGGATACCAAGCTGTAAATGCAACTGATTTTGTCTTAGAATCTGACACTACCATTTCGGTCGTTTTACATAAGCTTTTATCAGCTTATTCAGAAAATGTTCTTATTACCCAAAGCGTAACTTCATCTTATGCAACCTACGAAGGTGTTCGTGTATCGGAAACCGAAAACACAACCATTGGCGTTAAATATCACACCAATACAGCCAATACCATCGTAATTAAGACAACAACCAACTGCGAAGGATGGGTAATTGTTGACAACGACAGCTACACTACCTTAGATGAGATTATTGCTGCTTATGCTGCCAGAACACCGGTTGCCGAATATGAACTTCCGTTCGACTATGCCAGCAAAGCCTATGCAGCCCGTTATTTTATTTCGAAAGTTGACGGTGCTTACTTGTTGGTAAAATATGTTGACGGATTTGTAAACCCCAACGATATTGATGGTAATTTGGGTAATGTTATTGCATTCCAATACAAATTCTAAAAGAAGCTGATATGATAAAAAGCTGTCCGAAAGGGCAGCTTTTTTTTTATGCCCCTGTCATGCTGAGTAGAGAAGCGAAGCGAAACGATAATTGAAGCATAGACAGGGGATTCGAAGCACAACAAACGACACATTGTTTTACTGAGAAACAACGTACAAATGCATTGGTATATGTTGCATTCTAAAATAATTGCTTTTCTGCAACGATTTCTTTATTAATTTTACCGAAAACAGTTTGATATATGGCACGAATTCTAGTTATCGACGATGAGCGCAGCATACGCAACACTATGAAAGACATTCTCGAATACGAGAAACACGAAGTTGATGTTGCCTGCGACGGAAAAGAGGCAATCGGGTTGATTAGCGAGAAAGCGTACGATGTGGCTTTTTGCGATATAAAAATGCCTCAGATGGACGGACTGGAAGTTCTCGAACAGATTAAAACCATCAACCCCGACTTATCGGTGGTTATGCTTTCGGGACATGGCACCATCGAAACTGCAGTAGAATCGATTAAAAAGGGAGCCTTCGATTTTATTCAGAAACCGCCGGATATCAACCGTATCATGATCACTATCCGCAACGCCATGGACAAATCACAGTTGGTGAACGAAACCCGGCAGTTAAAGAAGAAAGTAGGGATGAAATACCAGATGGTAGGCAGCAGCGAGTCTATCAATAAAGTTAAAATCATGATCGATAAGGTTGCCCCCACCGATGCACGGGTGATGATAATGGGACCCAATGGAAGTGGGAAAGAGGTGGTAGCACGATGGATGCACGAAAAAAGTCACCGAAGTAACGGTCCTTTTGTGGAAGTGAATTGCGCTGCCATACCTTCAGAACTAATTGAAAGCGAGCTGTTCGGGCACGAAAAAGGTGCTTTTACTTCAGCAATAAAGCAGCGTATTGGTAAATTTGAACAGGCAACCGGGGGTACCTTGTTTCTCGACGAAATTGGTGATATGAGTCTGTCGGCTCAGGCAAAAGTGCTGAGAGCCCTGCAGGAAAACAAAATTACCCGTGTAGGCAGCGATAAGGACATTGCTGTCGATGTAAGGGTTATTACTGCTACAAACAAAGATTTACGAGCTGAAATCGATAATAAAAATTTCAGGGAAGATCTCTATCACCGTCTGAGCGTCATTATCATCAAAGTTCCGTCGCTCAACGAGCGAATTGACGACGTCCCTGAACTGGCATCCTATTTTATTGAAATGGCCTGCTCAGAACAGGGAATTGCGGTGAAAAGCATTACTCCTGATGCCATTGAGGCATTGCAAAAATGTAAGTGGACAGGAAATATCCGTGAATTCCGTAATGTGATAGAGAGGTTGGTTATACTTTGTGGAAACTCAATAACTGCCAGCGACGTGGATGCCTATGTGTATCCATTAACCTAGACTTATGAGAAAAGAAAAAGACTTTTTAGGCGAAATGCAGATTCCTGCAAATGCCCTGTATGGAATACACGCAGCTAGGGCTGTTGCTAATTTTAAAAATGATAGTACCTTTCCAGTGGAATGGTACAAGTCGGTTGGGGCTGTAAAGCTTGCCTGTTATAAGACATGTGAAAAGTTTTTTGAATTGAGCCTCGAAAAATTTGGGAAAAACCTGCCGCTGACAATTATTGAAAGTAATGTTCTTGATGCACTCAAAGTTGCTGCTACCGAAGTGAGCCTGGGCAAATGGTTCGAATATTTCATAGTTCCTGCAGTTCAGGGTGGAGCGGGTACCAGTATTAATATGAATATCAATGAGATAATTGCAAATCGTGCACTGCAGATTACAGGACATAACCCGGGAGAATATCAATTTATTCACCCGGTGGAGCATGCCAACATTTACCAAAGCACAAACGATGTAATTCCAACAGCGATGCGGCTTGCAGTAATACAGTTGCTCACCGAGCTCGAAGAAGAGGTGAATAAGCTCCGTCTGCTCATGGAAGAAACTGAACAGCGATTTCGGAATATTCCTCGGATAGCCTATACCCAAATGCAACAGGCTGTTCCAACTACTTACGGAAAACTCTTTAGTACGTACTGCGATGCCCTTGCGCGCGACTGGTGGCGTATTTCCAAATGTTTTGAACGCATCAAAACGGTCAACCTTGGTGGAAGCGCTGTAGGAACAAGCATAACAGTGCCCAGATATTTTGTTATGGAAGCTGTAAGAACCCTGCAGAAAAACACAGGATTACCGCTAACCCGTGGTGAAAACCTTTGCGATGCTACCGCAAATAACGATGCACTGGTCGAAGTGCATGCCATCCTGAAATCGCATGCGGTAAATATTGAAAAATTTGCCTCCGACTTACGGTTGCTTGCTGCAGATATCAGCAATGAAAACCTGTCAATACCGCAAAAGCAGGTAGGCTCCAGCATTATGCCCGGTAAAATCAATCCGGTAATACCGGAATTTCTTATTAGCATTGCACACCGTGTGTATGCTAACGACCAGATGATCGCTTCGCTTTGTGCACAGGGTTGCCTAGAACTGAATGCATACCTGCCTTCCATCGGGAATGCCATGATCGAAAGCCTGAAGCTCCTTATAGCAGCCGATATCAGTTTTCGCGAAAACTTACTGACGGGAATTAATGCAGATGCAGGAAAGAGCGAAGAAATCTATCTGAAAAGCCCTGCCCTCAGCACCGCATTGCTTCCTTATATTGGTTACGAAAAAGCTTCCGAAGTTGCGTCATATATGCAGCAACACCGCTGCACTATTTTTGAAGCTAACAAAGCACTTGGCTTCATCGAAGAACAAAAACTGCATGAAGCTTTGCACCCCGATAAACTGCTAAAACAGGGGTTTTCGATTAAAGATCTATTGTAAGTGTGAACAATTCAGCTATTTAAACGAAAAAGTCCAGTTCACGTTGCCGGTTTTACGATCGATACTCATAAGTCCCAATGTTTTCATTCGGATGATGAGATTGCCTTTTTCTGCCATGGCAATATATTGTAAATCGCAAGGGTTGTTTGATTGTGCTGCCTTTTTTTGTTTTCTTTTGTCCGCGGAAAAATTTTAGTGCGATTTTTTAAAATACTGCCAGTCGATATAGTACATAAGCTTGAGTGATATGGTATTCCACTGTGGTTGCTGTAACGTGTTTGTAAAATTTTCACCAAATCGCGGAAAGATATTTCCCGTATCGAAATACTCCATATTGTAAATGTTGTTTTTATAGGAGAAATTCAGGAAACTTCCGGGAGCAAAATTCCAACTGAACAACAAATCCACGTTAAACGCATTGAAATTGATATTTTTATCGGTAAATGTAATTTCAACAGGAGCAAGGCTTCCGTCTTCATTCAACAGGTAAAAACTTCTATAATCAACTTTGCTCCAGTAATGCCGTGCACTTAGCTGCAGATATATTTTATTTGTAAACACCCAGTTCAACCCCAAACTGCTGGTATAAATGCCTATATTCCGTTTTCCGAAAAACACATTATCTTCCGAGTTTTCTACATAGCCATAGTCGTTCCAATCGTTGTCGGCGTTGAACGATACAATTAAAATAATATGTTTATTAAGTCTAAGCCGGGGGCTGATTTCAACGGTAAATCCCCGATAGTCGGATGTGTTCACGGTTAGATTGGCAACGAAATCAATGGCCAGTCGTTTGCGGTAATCGGTTGAAAGGTATATGTTATCGTAAAACATTTGAGGCCATTTTACAAAGCGACCCGAAACTCTGGGTTCAAAATAATCATTCGTTTTTGTCAGGTCAAAATGAAGATTATTCCATATACTCAACTGCTTTTTCGTCAGGGCATAATTCCAGAAATGCAAGTACCAGCCTGTAAATGTGTTTGGACTGTATAGTCGCGAATATGTGGAATAAACCTCGCAAAGAATGGTGTTGAAATTTCCTTTCGGCTCAAAAATGTTATAGGCAAAACTCAAGGTCTGACTGAATTCGTTGTTTTGTTGAAGAAATCCCATAGCATTCGGATTGTATCGGTCCGATTCAACATTTACGCTGTATCCATAATTAAACGAACCATTGAATTTCCCTAGCCCGAAAGAGGTATTAAAACCACCGGGCTGTTGATTGGTATTACCACGCTTATAATAGCTCCAAGCGGCATTGGTTTTTATGCCGAATTTATTTTGCTTATCCATTAACCGGAACGAAGTTCCGAGAACGTTGGAAAGGAATCCGTTGCCCGGCTGAACTACGTTGGCATTGGTAAGGTTTACGTATGAGTTTTTATTGAATGCTTTATCAACCACAATCATGTTATAATTTGCCCAATGCTCCGTAAGTAATTTTTCGCTTTCGCCAAGGGGGTTGGTTACACGAGCATAGGTGTTGGCGGTGATGGCATTGAAAAAACCGACGGCAAGATTGTTTTTATCGCGGCCGGTAATTTTGAAAGCATTAATCAGCCTCGATTGATTTGGATTTTTCAATATTGTGTAGCCATCGTCGAGCAGGGTATCAACACTATTAAACCCGTCGGGGGTGCTCCCGATTCGGCGCGAATAAAACAGCCCACACTTGTTGAACAATTCGGTGCCTTCCGTAAAAAACGGTCGCCTTTCTTCGTAATAGGTTTCATAGGGCGACAGATTCAGTACAATATTATCGGATTTCTCTTGCCCGAAGTCGGGAATCAATGTCATATCGAGTGTATAGCTTTCGCTAAGCCCAAGTTTCATGTCAAGACCGCCATTGAACGCATACGCCGGTTTGGACAACTCGGAATAATGGTTTAAATAGGCTGCCAAATAGGGAGTAAACGACAGGCGTAAAGGGGCTTCAATGTTTGATATACCATGCATTTCCGCCATTTGCTCTGTTTTAGTTCCAGATTTTTTATCTACCAGATTATAGCTTGAAACTTCGCGCGTTCTTCTAATTGATCTGTAGAAATTGATTCCCCATATCTGCGACGCATTGTTCGGAAACCGAATCGATGACCAAGGGATACGCACTTCGACCATCCACCCCGAGTCACACAACTGAACACCGCTTTCCCAAACTGCATCCCACGAATAATCACTGTCGAAGGTAGAAACACGAATATCGGTCTGTACGTTGGCAGCAGTTATCCATAACATGTATGAGTTTTGCCCGTCGTTGTTCGGGTTTAGGTCAATACCAAACATATCGGCATTCCCGTTGTCATCGTCGCGGATGGTTGGCTCGTTGTAAATACTGTCGGGAGTATGGTCTTTCAGAAAGGCTGCAACGTATATCGCTCTGTCATTATAAGCCACCATTACATCACTTTCTAACTGAGATTTCTGTCCATTTGTAGGCTGATACGTTAAAAAATTCGTTTGTATGGGTGCCGATTGCCAGATTCCTTCCTGTAAACTGCCGTCTATGATTATTTTTTCCGAAGTACGAACGGCAGTAACCACGCGCTTCTGCGAAAACGCATTCAGTGTGCACAGCATACAGAGGATAAAAAAAACAGGCAACAGCTTCATTCTTTCACGAAGATATTTAAAATACAATGATGGTACAATTTGATCAAAAACAAAAACACCCAACAGTGAAAATTCTTTATGAATTATTAAAATGATCTTTTCGTTAAAATTTCAATGTAGTTTTTGTTACCTTGCCATCTGATAAAGAATAAAACTTATTGCTATCTTGGTATGCTTAAAACTAATCTTATGAGAATTAAAGCCTTGTTTATCGGTGGTGCTATGTTCCTGTTACTTGGTTTTACAGGACTGGCCTCGGGCGTTGCACGTGAACTACCGCAATACCTTCTTGCGATCCCGGAAGTGCAGGATATCGACACCCTTGAAACTTCCGATTTCTTTAGCGAAAAATACCTGGTATTGTTCAAGCAGGAAATTGATCATGGCAATCCGGATGCCGGCTACTTTACTCAACGCGTTTTTATAAGTCATTATGGTTTTAATAGTCCTGTTGTTTATACCACGGAAGGATATACCGGATCGTATGCAGAAATGCCGGGCTATGTCAACGAACTTTCTGCAATGTTCGAGGCAAATCAGATTGTTGTGGAGCATCGGTATTTCGATCAGTCGGTGCCGGAACCTTTCGATTGGAAATACCTTACAACCGCAAATGCTGCCGCTGATCACCACGCTGTTTTCGAAGCACTAAAGCCTGTGTATAAAGAAAAATGGATAAGCACAGGAATTAGTAAGGGTGGTGAAACAGCCATGTTGTATAATATGTACTACCCTGATGATGTTGACATTTGTGTTGCATATGTTGGACCTGTAGCTTTTGCGGTTGAAGATGGTCGCCACGAACCGTTTATTGCATCGGTCAGCACGGGGAAAGACCGTAAACGGATACTTAGTTTTCAGAAAGAAGTGCTCAAGCGCAGGAGTGAAATGATTCCCCTGCTCGAAGCCTTTTCGAAAAAAAACAAACTAACCTACAGAGTAAGCATCGATGAAGTTCTCGATTATTGTGTACTGGAATTTTCGTTTGCATTTTGGCAATGGGGCGCATCTCCGGCAACAATACCCGGCACAAAAGCATCCACTCAGGAGCTTTTTCGGTATCTGGTAATGATTGCCTCCCCCGATTATTTTGCCATTGAAGGAATTGAACCAACTCTACCCTTCTTCTATCAGGCAGCACGTGAACTGGGGTATTATGGTTATGATGTGAAACCATTTAAAAAATACCTGAGCATCAGTAGTGCTGAAGGATATCTTTATACAATATTTCTGCCTCCTGATTTGAAGGTTGATTTTATTCCCGAAACTTCGCAAAAACTTGCCGATTACATGCAACACAAGGCTCACCATACAATACTTATTTATGGTGAATTTGACCCTTGGTCAGCAGCAGCAGTCGACGTGTCGCAAAACCCAAATGTTTTGAAAGTGATTTCCCCTGCGGGTTCGCACATGGCCAGAATCAAAAACCTACCAAAAATTCAACATGATAAAGTGATTAATACAATCACTCAATGGCTTAACGAGAAGTAGCCCCCTCTGTTTGCAGGGGTAATCGATTGCAACAATATTAAATATTTGTTAAAATCGTCATTTATGATTAATAAAACTATTGAAACTAAAAAAAGTTTTTTAGTTTTGCGTGATTAATTATTGTGATGGACACCCGATTAAGAATACTGAAGGAAGCCGGAATCCTGTTTTCGCGCATGGGAATACGTGCCGTAACCATGGACTACATTGCGTGTCAGCTCGGTGTTTCGAAGCGGACGATATATGAATTGTTTTCCGATAAGGACGACCTGTTGTTTCAGGCTATTTCCGAAGGAATGAATTATCATAAAGAGCAGATGATTGCTATGATTGAATCATCGGAAAACGTAATAGATGCAATATTTAAATTTGCAGTATTTCATAATAGAATAATCGAGAAGATTCACCCGATGTTTCTGGAGGATTTAAAAAAGTATCACAGCAACGTTTATAATTCACTGAATAACAACAGAGTATTTGACGATGACACTATTTTGGAGCATATGTTGAATAGGGGGATTATTGACGGAATGTTCCGTTCTGATATAAGTGTGAAACTTGCCGGAGTTTTTATGCGGCAGACCGTAAAGTTTTGCTCTTTGCAACATAACGATGGAGAAAATCAGTTTACAAAGGAAGATATCAGTAACACAATATTTCTTCCCTATTTACGGGGGATTTGTACTGAAGAAGGTTTGACAATACTAAATAATTTTAAAGCCGATGCCTTGTATTGATGGAATCGTAATTTACCGCTGCCTTGAGGCAGTTTACCGAATATCGAAGTGATTGATATATTGCAGACATATTTTTGTTGTTTTTTGAAAAAAGATTTAAGATGAAAAGAAGAATAATATTTACGGTACTATTGTTAGGGTGGTTAACAATAGGTGGATTTTCGCAAACCAGCACAACCCTCTCTCTCAGCCTTGACCAGGCCAGAGAATATGCACTCGAGCACAACCGTGTACTTAAAAATGCACAATACGATGTCGCCATTTCGAAGAAGCAGATTTGGGCAAATATTGCGCAGGGCTTGCCTCAAGCCGAAGGGAGCATTGATTATACCGATTTTTTCAATTACGAAGTGGAACTCAATTTTGGTGGCGGAGGCGGAACTCCCGATATCGACTTTACAAAGCTCGACGCCGGCGACCTCGAAATACTGAGTTTGTTGAATCAAATGATGGGAAGCGGTACGAGTACAATCAAAATGGACAACTCGTCTTCGGCCAAATTTCAGGTTTCTCAGCTCGTTTTTTCGGGGCAGTATCTGGTGGGACTTAAGATTGCCAAAATAGCACATCACCTGACAGAACTTGCCCTCGAAAGTACCGAGGCTGATATTATCGAAGCGGTTACATCATCATATTATATTGCGCTGGTTACCATCGAGTCGTCTAAAACACTCGATGCCAGTATCGAAAACCTGAATAAAACTTTGGCCCAAACCAAGGTAATGCTGGCAGCAGGTATGGCCGAACAGGTAGATGTGGATCAGTTGGAATTGGCGGTAATGATGCTTCAGAATACAAAAAGTCAGATGCAGCGCGCTGTTGAGATGAGTTATAACCTGATTCGTTTTCAACTCGGTGTTGATGCAAATACCGAAATAGTTCTTACCGAATCACTCGACGACATCATTGGTCAAATCAACTTTCAGGCATTGGCCGGCGATTCCTTTGTGCTCGAAAATAATCCTACTTACAAAATGCTGCTGACTCAGGAAGAAATGACCGGGAAAATGATGCAGCTCGAAAAATGGAATTACGCACCAACCATTGTCGGTTTCTACAGCTACAACGAAAAATTGATTACCACCGATTTCGATATGAACCCCAAACATATTGCCGGTATTACCATGACCATCCCGATTTTCTCGAGCGGTATGCGGAATGCCAAAGTACAGCAAAAGAAAATTGAATTCGAAAAATCAAAAAACACACGCCTCATGGTGCAGGATCAATTGCTGATGCAGGAGAAACAATACCGTTTCGATTTGATTAGTGCCATAGAACAATATGAATTACAAAAGCGAGGTATTGATGTGGCAAAGCGTATTTACGATAATACCGAAGTAAAGTATACCCATGGTGTTGCCAGTAGTTTGCAGCTTACTCAGGCCAGCGACAACTACCTTAAAGCACAGAATAATTACATCTCGGCGCTGATGAACCTGCTTCAGGCCAAGAACAATTTCGATAAACTGTTAAACAATTTGTAAATTTTTTAAATAGCGAACAAGCAATGAATACAACTAAATCATTTTTATTGGCAGGAGCAGCGGTAGTATTGCTGTTGATGTCGTCGTGCGGTTCTAAAAAAGGTTCCGATAGTAATGCCCAAACAGCTGCCGACTCGGTGAAGCAGATTAAAACGGTAAAACTGTTGACCCTTTCAAAAACCGAGGTTATGCGAAATCTTGAGTATACAGCGAGTATTTCACCCTACGAAGAATTGTATATGGCGCCCGCCCAACCGGGTAGAATCACTAAAATAAATGTCGAAATTGGCGACCGCGTGAGTAAGGGCCAGATAATTGCCGAAATGGACAAAACTACCCTGAATCAGGCCGAATTGCAGTTGATTAATCTCGAAAAAGATTATAAGCGCCTCGATACTCTCATGCAGGTAGGTGGTGTTGCCGCTCAGCAATACGACCAGATAAAGACCCAATTGAATGTAACCCGCAACAATGTGGAGTTCTTACGCGATAATGTGGTTCTGAAGTCACCTTTTACCGGAATTATTACCGCCAAATATTTCGAAAATGGCGAACTCTACAGCGGAGCACCCAACACACAGGTTGGTAAAGCAGCCTTGGTGATAATTCAGCAGATAAACCCATTGAAGGCCACCATTGCAATATCAGAAAAATATTATCCTATCGTAAAAACCGGAATGGAGGCTGTGCTGACCTGTGATATCTATCCCGGAGAAATATTTAAAGGTAAAATCAGTCTGATACATCCCACCATCAACGCAATGAGCCGTACTTTCAATGTTGAGGTACAGATTCCGAATGGAAACGAAAAACTACGCCCCGGAATGTTTGCCAAAGTAAATGTTAGTGTTGGTAAAGAAGAGGCCATGGTGGTGCCGGTAACTTCGGTGCTCGTTCAGGAAGGTACCAACATCCGCTATGTTTTTGTTTACATCGATGGTAAGGCCAAACGGGTGAATGTTGAGACCGGAAAACGATTCGACGATAAAATCGAGATTTTTTCTGACAACCTGAAGGAAGGCGATAAAATTATCGTTGCCGGACAGAATAAATTGCTCGAAGGCGATGTGGTAACCGTGGTCGAATAGGAGCGCATAAAATTTTTTAAAAATCAGGAATTATGAGTATTTATAGTAGTGCAGTAAAAAAACCGATTACAACCATAATGATATTTCTGGCTGTAATCATCTTCGGGTTGTATTCGCTTACCCGTCTGCCCATCGATTTATATCCCGAAGTAGAGCTTCCGGCAATTTCGGTAGTTACAATCTACGCGGGAGCCAATGCCTCCGATATCGAAACCAACGTGTCGAAACCCATCGAAGATGCTTGCAACTCGGTCGAAAATCTGAAGGAAATAAACTCCACTTCACGCGACAATATGTCGATTGTTACCCTGGAATTCGAATGGGAAACCAACCTTGATGAAGCGGCCAACAATATCAGAAACTCACTCGAATTTGTGAAGAAAAACTTACCTGATGGGGCCGAAACACCCATAATTTACAAATTCAACAGCAGTATGATGCCCATACTGTTATATTCGGTGGTCGCCAAAGAAAGCTATCCGGGTATCGAAAAACTGCTCGATGAAAAACTGGTTAACCGCCTCAATCGCATCGACGGAGTTGGATCTGTATTTATTGCCGGTGCTCCCGGAAGGGCAGTGTATGTTGAAGTCGATCCACGCAAAATTGAAGCCTATAATATGTCGGTCGAAATGATAGGCGGAATCCTTCAGGCTGAGAACTTTAACCTGCCGGCCGGTAATGTCGAAATGGGTCAGATGGATTATCAGCTTAAAGTGGAAGGCGAATTCGCCAACAGCGATCAGGTGAAGGAAGTGGTGTTGGGCAGTTTCAACGGACAGACCATCTACCTGAAAGATGTGGCCACGGTGCGCGATACGGTAAAGGATATGTCGCTCGACGAAAGAATTAACGGGGTGCAGGGTATCAGAATGTTTATCATGAAGCAGTCGGGAGGTAACACCATTGCCGTTGCCCGTGATGTGAAAAAAGAACTCGAAGAAATAAAGAAAACCCTGCCGCCTGATGTAAAAATCGAACCCATATTCGACTCGTCAGAATTTATTACCCATTCGGTAAACAACCTGTCGGAAACACTACTTTATGCATTGCTCTTTGTGGTGCTCGTTGTGCTGTTTTTCCTCGGACGCTGGAGGGCTACGTTTATTATAGTGCTTACCATTCCTATATCGCTGATCGTTGCGTTCATCTACCTGTCGGTAACGGGGAGTTCTATTAATATTATTTCGCTGGCATCGCTCTCAATTGCTATTGGGATGGTGGTTGACGACGCCATTGTGGTACTCGAAAATATTACAAAACATATCGAAAGGGGAGCAACACCCCGCGAAGCCGCTCTGTACGCCACCAACGAAGTGTGGCTGGCGGTAATCGTAACAACCCTGGTGGTACTTGCAGTATTCCTGCCATTGACGTTTGTAAGTGGTATGACCGGTGTGTTGTTCCGTCAGCTGGGTTGGATTGTTTCGATAGTAGTAACCACCTCTACACTGGCGGCCATTACCCTTACCCCCATGCTCAGCTCGCTGATGCTGCGCCTGCGTCCACCCAAGAAGGACAAAAAATTTAGTTATAACAATACTATAAGGCGTTTTCTTGATGTAGTTGACAGAGGGTATGAAAAACTTATCCGCTGGAGCTTGCGCCATAAAATTATTGTGCTCGGATCTGCACTGGTAATCTTTCTTTCGTCGTTTGCCCTGATGCCTTACATCGGCACAGAGTTTATCCCGCAATCGGACCAAAGTATGGTAACTGCAAAAATAGAGCTTCAGACAGGTACCCGTGTCGAAGAATCAGCCAAGGTGGTGAAGCAGGTTGAAGAGATAATTAAAACACGGTATGGCAGTGAAGTAGAGTTGGTTTCAACCTCAGCTGGTAGCAACGATGCCAATGGTGTTGCCGCTATCCGGAGTTCTTCAGGGTCGCACATTATAAACGTACAACTTCGTCTGGTCGATATCAATAAACGAAATCGTACATGCTGGGAAATTGGTGACGACTTAAGGGCTCAGTTGGCTTTGATTCCCGAAATTGTGAATTATAGCCTGGCATTTTCGAGTGGTATGGGTGGGTTTGGCAGCCAGGGTATTGAGGTCGAAATTTTTAGTTACGACTTTGATGTGACCAACAAACTTGCGTCTGAACTGTCGGAGAATATCAAAAAGCTCGAAGGTGCCCGCGACGTAACTATAAGCCGCGAAAAATCAAAGCCTGAACTTACGGTGGTGCTCGATCGTGAAAAACTGGCACAATATGGACTCAATACAGCCAGTGTTTCGATGGCAGTGCGTAACAGGGTGCTTGGATACACCGCCACAAAATTCCGGGAACAAGGCGATGAGTACGATGTAATCGTGCGTCTCAAGGAAGATTACCGGGGTTCAATCAGCGATATCGAAAACATTACACTCATGAATGCACAGGGTGTTAAAGTGCGCCTTTCCGAAGTAGGCAAGGTGGTGGAACAATGGTCGCCACCTACCATTGCCCGCCGCCAGAAGGAAAGGATAGTTTCGGTAACCGTACAACCCTATAAGGTTTCGATGGGTGAACTGGCTGCACAAATTCAGAAAATCGTTGATAATACCGATAAACCCGGCGATGTGATGATTACCGTGGGCGGGTCATACGAAGAACAACAGGACTCGTTTGCCGACCTCGGTTTGCTGCTGGTGATTTCGCTCTTGCTGGTATTTATTGTAATGGCTTCGCAGTTCGAATCCTTTAAAATGCCATTGATTATTATGTTTTCAATTCCATTTTCGTTCTCAGGCGTTATTTTCGCCTTGTTTATTACGGGAACAACCCTGAGCGTTATTGCTGCGTTGGGTGCTGTATTACTCATTGGTATTGTGGTGAAGAATGCCATCGTGTTGGTTGACTATATCAACCTGATGCGTGACAGGGAATACGACCTGTATGATGCTATTGCTCTGTCAGGTAAGTCCAGATTGCGTCCGGTGCTAATGACAGCCCTTACAACTATTTTGGGTCTTCTGCCAATGGCCATAAGCACCGGTGAAGGGTCAGAAATTTGGAGCCCGATGGGTATTTCGGTTATGGGTGGTTTGATCTTCTCTACCATCATCACCATGATTATTGTTCCGGTTCTTTATGCCTTATTTACACGTAAAGGCGAAAAACTGAGAAAACGAAACATTCACCGACTGAAGTATAGTTTTATGGAAGATACCAACGATGTTAAAGAAATAAAAGAATAATACTATGAAAGCAATATTCATTGTCTATAATATGGCCCTTACCGACAAGGTGGAATACATGATTGACGTGCTGGGAATCAGAGGCTATTCTCAATGGTCGAACATGCAGGGCAGGGGAAGCGAAACCGGAGATCCTCACTATGGCAACCACACTTGGCCCGAAATTAATTCTGCTATACTAACCATTGTCGAAGATAATCAGGTAGAAAAAATACTCCAGAAAGTAAAAAACCTCGACAATATAAATAAGGACGTTGGTATCCGTGCTTTTGTTTGGGATATAATCGGAGGATATTAAGGGTAACATATAAAAAAATCCGTCCTAATGAACGGATTTTTTGTTGACCTGTTAGGACTCGAACCTAAAAAACAAGATCCAGAATCTTGTGTGTTGCCAATTACACCACAGGTCAATATGTGTTGTCCGACTAGGATTCGAACCTGGACAGGCAGAACCAAAATCTG